>CAZRDD010000016.1:0-22395 GCA_964598675.1 uncultured Parafilimonas sp. | reverse complement strand
CATGCCTTTTACAATGCTGGCCTCGGTATAGTTTTGGGTGGTGTATAGTTTGCTCCAGCCGTTCATTAAAATATGGTGTTTTATTGCTCGTTTTCGTCAATATCATCTAACCGGTGCATCGAAATTACATACTCGCTTTCCATTTTATACATCCTGAACAAATAAACAATACCAAACAAAGCAGCCATACCCATAAACACAAAACTAAAAAGGGGTATGTTTTTACCGGCAGATGTATCCGGGGATATTCCGCCATTCCTGGCCACCGAATACATTTCGGTTACTATAAACGCATTGTTTAAAAAATGCAGGGCTATGTTCAACCAAATATTTTTGCCGTAGTAATAAATATACCCCAGCAGGCACCCTAAAAACACCCGCACAAAAAACCCGTAGTACGAGCCGTGCATAAGACTGAACAAAATACTGGCTATTATAATACCGGCTGTTGCATTACGGGTAATATTAATCATCACTTTTTGCAGGCAGGCCCTAAAAACCATTTCCTCTGCAATGGCAGGCAACAGTGCAAGTATAAAAAGCGCCATGGCATATTCTGCATTGGAGCGCATGATGGCAAGCGCGTTGGCTCCTTTATCGTATTCATCCTCCCAATGGCGAAAAGTAGTTTCCAGGTTTTTTGGCAGCGGTATTTTTTGGGTTATCAACTCAAGCGAGCCGCTTACAAACAGCGAGGCAATAAACATAAGCACCACCAAAAACATTTGCTTACCGCTTATTACCGTGCTAAAACCCAGGTTGCGGCCAGATGGTTTGCCGTACACCAACCATGTAAAAACATACGCTGGTAAAATAAACGCAAAAAAAGTACCCGCCACCTGCAGCACACGTAAAAACTGCACATTGTTTTTTAAATCTGCCAGCCTAACCCCGGCCGATGGCTGCAGCAACATCCACGCTTTTTTTATTAACTCCGACACCAGCGAACCCAAAAAAATACCCGTGCCCATTATTACCAGCAACAAAGCCAACTGCATGAGTGGTGAAAATCTTTGCCTTTCAATCATAGCTTTCATTGAATAAGAACGTAAATTTGCAATTCTTTTTTCAGGCCCAACAACATTTTGCCTGGTAAAAAGTTTATGGTTTATCACGTTGGTTTTGCAGCACTGTTGCGCAAGGGCACTACACCCAACACCGCAACCGCAAACCATAAAACACAAACTTGTATAAAATGGTGAAGATAGGAAACAACATAACATTACCGGAATTTCCTTTACTACTGGCGCCCATGGAAGATGTGAGCGACCCGCCGTTTCGTGCAGTGTGTAAAACCAATGGTGCAGACCTTATGTACACCGAGTTCATAAGCAGCGAGGGGCTGATAAGGGATGCCATAAAAAGCCGCAAAAAGTTAGACATATTTGATTACGAGCGCCCGGTGGGCATACAAATATTTGGCGGTGATGAAGAAGCCATGGGCCTGAGCGCTAAAATTGTAGAAGCAGTTGACCCCGACCTGGTGGATATAAATTTTGGCTGCCCGGTTAAAAAAGTGGTGTGCAAAGGTGCCGGTGCCGGGGTGTTGAAGGATATAAAACTTATGGAGCGCCTTACCAAAGCCGTAGTTAACGGCACCAGCAAACCGGTTACGGTTAAAACCAGGCTGGGCTGGGATACACCATCCATAAACATTGAAACGGTGGCCGAAATGCTGCAGGACTGTGGCATTAAAGCCCTTGCCATACATGGCCGCACAAGGGCGCAACTGTACAAAGGCGAGGCCGACTGGAGCTGGATTGCCAAAGTAAAAAACAACCCCCGCATAAATATACCCATATTTGGTAACGGTGATATTGACAGCCCCGAAAAAGCGCTTTTATACAAAAACCGTTATGGGGTGGATGGGATGATGATTGGCCGTGCTGCCATTGGCTACCCATGGATATTTAACGAGATAAAACATTATTTTGCCACGGGCGAACTGTTACCGCCGCCAAGCATACAACAGCGCGTGGAAGTGATAAAAACACATCTTACCCGCTCGGTGGAGTGGAAAGGCCCGGTGCTGGGCATACTTGAAATGCGCAGCCATTACGCCAACTACTTAAAAGGCTTCCCTAATATTAAAGAATTCCGCAGCCGCCTGGTGGTACTAAATACGGTAGAGGAAATTTTTGCCCTGCTGGATGAAATTTCGCGGCATTACGATGGCCACGTGGTTGCCAAACAACCTTTTGCCTTTAACAAACCACAGCCCGAAGTGTGCGAATATTAATAGCCGCGCACCCCTGTACTGTTTTTTGTGAGTATTGTTATTGGTAACTGTTTAATAAACAATCCACTCGCCACCTGCTTTTAAATGCAGCTCTTTTTTATTGCTGGCTTCGGTGCGGCCCACAATTTGTGCAGGTATATTAAGCGCCTGTGCATCGGCAATCATTTTAATGGCGGTAGCTTCATCGGTAAAAATTTCCAGGCGGTGGCCCATGTTAAACACCTGGTACATTTCGCGGTTATCGCTGCCGGAGTTTTGCTGTATCAGCTTAAATATTTCAGGTGCTTCAAACAGGTTGTCCTTTATTACTTTTAACGGCTGTGGCAGGTACTTCATACATTTTGTTTGGCCGCCACCGCTGCAATGTATCACCCCGTCAATCTGGTCAAAATAGTTTTCCAGCAGCACACGCATTAACGGCGCATAGGTACGTGTTGGGCTTAGCAGCAATTTGCCAATATTTAACACATTGCCATCCACCGTTATTTCATCGGTCATTTTATGGCTGCCTATATATACTACTTCACTTTTTAACGTTGGTTCAAAGGTTTCAACATAGTTTTTGGCATAATGCTTGCCTAATATGTCGTGCCGGGCACTTGTCAGGCCGTTGCTACCTATACCACTGTTGTATGATTTTTCGTACGCAGCAACACCACTACTTGCAAAGCCCACGATAACGTTGCCCGGCTTTATTTTATCATTCGTAACCAGTTTTGCCTTGGGCCACCGGGCCATCATAGTGCCGTTTACCGCAATGGTGCGCACCACATCGCCCACATCGGCGGTTTCGCCACCCAGGTAATGTATGTTTACGCCGTAGGTTTTAAGTTCATCAAAAAACTCCTGGGTGCCGTTTATCACCTGCTCAAGCACCTCGCCGGGTATTACTGTTTTATTACGGTCGATGGTGGAGGAAAACAGCAGGTTATCGTACACGCCCACACAAAGCAGGTCGTCAAGGTTCATGGCAACAGCATCCTGGGCAATACCTTTCCAAACACTTATATCGCCGGTTTCTTTCCAGTACATGTAAGCCAGAATGCTTTTGGTGCCAGCACCATCCGCATGCATAATATTTACAAAGGCATTATCACCGCCAATAAGGTCTGGGTACATTTTGCAAAATGCATTGGCATACAGGCCCTGGTCAAGTTTTTGTATGGCTGCATGTACTTCTTCCTTCTGTGCTGAAACCCCGCGTTGTGAATATAAACTCATGCCCTAACCCCTTATGGGGAGTTTTAATGATTGAATTGCTGCAAAAATAAGGTTTGCGGGGCTGAAGGGCATGCATTTTCTTTAAACAGGCCCCCGTAACTTTTTATTTGTGTGCCAAAGCCTTGTGCAGATGGTGTAAAAGGGCTTTGTATTATATTTGCCGCTTCTATGAAGGTTCATCGTGATACAGGGCTGCTGCCATCTTTCCGCAATGCAGTTATAACCATAGGCACTTTTGATGGCGTGCACGCAGGCCACCAGCAAATAATTGCGCAGCTTAAAAAAGAGGCGCAACTGGTAAATGGCGAAACGGTCATCATTACATTTCATCCGCACCCGCGCAAAGTGGTGCGCGAGGGGCAGTCTGCCGTGGCTATATTAACCACCCTTAGCGAAAAAATTGCCCTGCTGGAGCAAAAAGGGATTGACCACCTGGTGGTAGTACCTTTTACCGAAACCTTCAGCAACCTGGCTGCAGAAGAATACATTACCGATTTTTTAATAGCACGCTTTAACCCGCATACCATTATTATTGGTTACGACCACCGCTTTGGCAAAGAGCGCAAAGGCGATTACCATTTGCTGGAAGCATTTGGCAAAAAACTGGGTTTTGCGGTGAAGGAAATTTCGGAGCAGGTGCTTAACGATGTAATCATCAGCTCCACCCGCATTCGCGAAGCGATGCTGGAAGGCGATATACAAACGGCAACGAGCTACCAGGGCCACACCTATTTTTTTGAAGGCACCGTGGTGCAGGGCAACCAGTTGGGCCGCACCATTGGTTACCCTACCGCCAACCTGCGGGTGGAAGATGCTGAAAAACTGATACCCTGTAATGGTGTTTACGCCGTAGAAGTGGAGGTATTGCAACACACCGGGGAAGATAACACCACCAGTGTTACGCCGCTTTTTAATGCAACGCTTAAGGGGATGATGAACATTGGCGTACGGCCCACCGTTGACGGTAAAAACAGGGTGATTGAAGTAAACATTTTTGATTTTTCGGGCGATATTTACGGGCAAACCCTTCGGGTGTATATTAAGAAGTACCTGCGCGGCGAGGTAAAGTTTAATGGCCTTGATGCACTTAAACAACAACTGGCAAAAGATAAGGAAGATGCTTTGGCAGCACTTGCCTGAAGGGTAAGCCTTGCCTGACAAATCCACTGCACACGTTCATTTTCAATAGCCGCCTTTAAAACCAACCAGGTTATCGCATTACTGCTCAACTCCAACCAACTTTAAATTGCTTTCACCAAAATTTTGTTTGCCGCCAGGGCATTGTGTACCAACCTGGCAAAAACAGCAGCATGCTGCCCATCGCCATGCAGGCATATTGTTTGGGGTTGTACTGTTACAACATCCCCTTCAATAGAAGTAACGTTATGATGCAATGCCATATTTAATACCTGTTCAATAGCTTTTTCTTCCTCTTCTATTACTGCACCCTGTACCGCCCTGGAAACTAAGGAGCCGTTATTATGATAACGGCGGTCGGCAAAAACTTCTGCGGCAGTACGCAAACCAGCCTGCTGCGCCGCAGTAATAAGGCAACTGTTATACAACCCATACAGCACCAGGCTTTCATCCACCGCTTTAACCGCATTGGCAATAACTGTGGCCAGGGCCTCATCGGCAGCAGCCATATTATACAAAGCCCGATGTGGTTTTACATGGTGAAGCGTAGCACCCAAACTGTGGGCAATGGCTTGCAGGCTGTACACCTGTTCGGCCACAAGCTGGTACACCTGCTGCAACGGCAGCGTTTCCGCAAGCCTGCCAAAGTTTTGTTTATCAGCAAAACCGGGGTGTGCGCCTACGGCTACCCCATGCAGCAAAGCAAGCTCCACCGTTTTTTTCATGGTGGTTTCATCGCCCGCATGGTAGCCGCAGGCAATATTGGCGGAGCTAATAAAGGGCATAATTTCGGCATCGTTACCTGCGCCTTCGCCCATATCGCAGTTTACATCAATGGTGTGCATGGTTGTATAAGTATTCCTCAAAACGTAAGTTACAGGCCTGTTGCAGCTGCAGCAAATATTGCTGCATGGTTAACAAAAGCGTTTCCGCCTCTGGTTGCGTTACTAACGCAAAGTGTATGTTTTTGCCAGTTTGTATTTGTGCAAGTGCGGGCATACTGGCCGCAATAACATGGGCTATGCGCGGGTAACCGCCGGTAGTTTGGTGCGCCGCCATCAGCACCACCATCTGCCCGTTTGGCAAAAGCTGCACCGTACCCCTGGTTACAGCTACAGAAACCATCTCCTCACCCGGTGCCAGCAGGGGCAAGCCATGCAGGCGGCACCCCATCCTGTCGCTTTGCGGGGTAATGGTAAAAGGGGTATTTACCAATACCATTTTTGATGGCTCATCAAGGTTATGGTATTCCTGCCCGGGGCAAATAAGTATATTTTCTGCCACGGTGTACAAAGGGGCAACATCTGCCCGCCAGCCCAGTTTTATAAAGGGGCTATTTGCTGGCAACAGCGGTGGTAAAGCCTGCTGTTTAAAAGCAATTACATCCCCCGTAAGCAGTTTGCGACCTTTATAGCCTCCTGCGCCCACGGTGGTGTTGGTTGAGCAACTGCCCGCCCATTCATCCACCACCAACCCGCCCCTTACAGCCAAATAACAGCAGCAGCCTTTTTTAAGGCCCGTGCTTTCCAGCACAGTACCCGCAGCTACCACCAGTGGCGTATTAATAGGTACCGGCACACCTTGTATGGTTGCCCCCGTTTCAGCACCGCTTATTGCAATAATGGCATCGCGCTCAAACATTACACCGGCACAGGGGTAATACATTTCAATGGCTGCTTCGCCGGTTTGGTTGCCCACCAGCATATTGGCAACGGCAAGCGCAGCCACATCTAACGCGCCGCCGGGGTTAACACCCAGGTGCTGCCAGCCGTAACGGCCCGCATCCTGCACGGTATCTAAAAACCCCTGTTTTATAATGCGTATGCTCATTGGCTGGCTTTTATGTTTTCAAACTCCTGCATGGTTATGGGGTAAAACTGCACGCTGTCGCCGGGTTGCAGCAGCGCCGCAACCGGCCTGTTTACATCAAACATTTTAACAGGCGTTTGGCCAATAATGTTCCAGCCACCGGGCGATTGGTAGGGGTAAATACCTGTTTGCTTACCCGCAATACCAACACTGCCCTGGTTTACATTGGTGCGCGGGGTGCTTAACCGGGGCGTTGCCAGTTGCTCATCAACCGTACCCATATAGGCAAAGCCGGGTAAAAAGCCGAGCATAAATACCCGGTAGGTTTTAATGGTGTGCAACTGCACAATGGCTTGCGTGGACAGTTTTTTTTGCCGGGCAAGCTCCTCTAAATCAATGCCTAAGCTGGCATCGTAACAAACGGGTATCCTTACCAGCTTTCCTGTCCCAACCTCCTCAATATCATCCGGTTGTCCCTCCATCTTATTCAGCACTTGTGCTATACTGTTATAGGCTGTAGTATTGGGGAAGGCTTTTTTAACCATGCCCACATTGTACACCACCGTTATACTGCTGTAGGCGGGTATAATATCCAGCACCCCGGCAATGTTTTGCTTTTTCAACCGGCCAAACAGGCGCAAAACATGTGCGCTTACATCATCGTCAATGGTATTTCCATAGCCAATGGTAACGGCATGGTCGCCACAAGGGTAAATATTATATGGCCTGTTTTTATACATTGGTTATACAAGTTAACGAAGAAAAATAAAAACAGCCGCAGGCAATCAACCGTTAATTTGCCATGATGCATAAATTTTTAATATATAGCCTGCAACGCATAACTTTCCCATTTTAATTACGGCACTATTCCATAAGTTTACCTCCTAAAATTTCATTCTACAATGGGTACATACAGCCGCAGGCAATTTCTACGGGATGCCACCATAACAGGCGCAGCCATAAGCGCCATAAACACTCCGCTAAAAGTAATGGCAGCAGAAAAAAAATCAATTGTGCGCCTGGGTATGATAGGCGTAGGCTTCAGGGGGCAGTCGCACCTTGAACAAATGCTTAAACGCAGCGATACACAGGTTGTTGCAATGGCCGACCCCGATAAAATTATGATGGCCATGGCCCAAAAAATTGTAGCTGAAAACAATAAAAAAGCCCCTATTGAATTTACCAATGGCCCAAAAGACTATTTAAACCTGTTGAAAAGAGATGATATTGATGCCGTGATAATTGCCACCCCGTGGGAGTGGCATATTGAGCAGGCCATCGCATCGGTTAACGCCGGTAAAATTGCGGGTGTGGAAGTGTGCGGTGCTATGAATGTACAGGACTGCTGGGATGTAGTTAAAGCGGTTGAAAAAACAAAAGTACCAGTGATGATGCTGGAAAACGTTTGCTACCGCCGCGATATTATGGCCGTGGTAAACATGGTACAGCAAGGTTTGTTTGGTGAGCTGCTGCACCTGCAGGGTGGTTACGAACACGACCTGCGCGAGGTGCTGTTTAACGATGGCACCCCAAATACCGGCCCCGGTGTTGAGTTTGGCGACAAAGGTTTTAGCGAAGCCAAATGGCGCACCATCCATAACATGAACAGGAACGGAGAGCTTTACCCAACCCACGGCCTTGGCCCCGTTGCCACCATGATTGATATTAACCGTGGCAACAGGTTAACGGCTTTGTCTTCCGTTGCCACCAAGGCACGCGGGCTGCACAGGTTTATTGTAAACCACCCCAAAGGCGGGCCTAACCACCCCAATGCCAAAGTAAATTTTAAAGAAGGCGATATTGTTACCACCCAAATACAAACAGCCAATGGCGAAACTATAGTGCTTACGCACGATACTTTATCGCCACGGCCATACAACCTGGGCTTCAGGGTACAGGGTACCAATGGCTTATGGATTGATAACCATGCAGGTGGTTTTGATGAGGGCCTTATATATTTTGAAGACAAGAGTCCCAAAAAGCACGCCTGGGAAAACCCCAAAGCGTACATGGAACAATACGACCACCCGCTTTGGAAAAAATACGAGAAAGATGCCGTAGGTGCAGGGCATGGCGGTATGGACTTTTTTGTAGACAATGCTTTTATTGAATGTATTAAGCGCGATGCTGAGTTTCCGCTGGATGTGTACGACCTTGCTACCTGGTATGCTATTACCCCTTTAAGCGAAACCTCCATAGCCGAGGGCGGCAAACTGCAGCAAATACCCGACTTTACCGTTGGCAAATGGCAAAGCCGCAAACCAATATTTGGCAGAAGTAATGAATATTAGCAGTGGGCATAATTTTATGAACAGGCCACGCACCGCAATTTTATTGTTGTGCGTGGCTTTGTTATGTGCAGCCTGTACCCAAAAAAAGGGAAGCTTTACCCTGTTGTTTAATGCGTATAACCTGTTTAACCTGCGCGGTACCGAGACCATACAGGGTACACCGGGCCAAACGTATATACAGGTAAAATATATTGACAGCACCCCTGTTGCCGTTACCTACAAAACACCCGACAATACCATTTGCCTTACCCTGGAAGACAGTTTTAAAACGGAAAAACAGCTACCCGTTTATATTTACTCCACCGAAAACCTGCACGGCGGCAGTACCGGCCGCCAATACAACCATAGCTGGGGGTTTGAGGCCAACAAATACCTGTTATATATTGCCCTAAATGATACCATTGTTTGCAAAAACTATAATATGCTTGATACGGCAGACCATAGCTTTTTGCTAAACCTTTACATACAACAGCAAAACAACGTTATTAATTTTGGCGGCCCGGCTGGTGAAAGCAGTAATACCAATACCAGCAGCAAAAACAGTATTTACCGGCAGTACATCAACCTGCTAAACAACTCGTTTATCCAATCGCCGGAATCGGCCAGTATTGAAAGTAATTTACTGCCTTACCCAAAGGAGGTTTTCTTTTACGGGCATTATAAACCTGCTGTTAATAAAACACATTAATAATTGCAGGGTACGGCCAAACTGTGTTTATAAGCCTTATCTTTATTGCAGGTATATTTGCCCTGGCGCAACCGTGTGTATGCATCGCCAATAAGCACAACATTTTATTTAAAACGATAATATTTATTATGGCTCTTAATACTACAGTATTTAAAACGCGTACGCTTACGGCTGTGGTGTTTGTGGCAATAATGCTGGCCGGTTTGTTTATTAACAAATGGAGTTTTTTGGTGTTGTTTACCATCATCCATTTTGGGTGCTGGGCCGAGTACCAAAAACTGGTTGGTTTAATTTACCCGGACTATGCCAACATTAACCCGCTGCATAAATATGCGGTTATGTTAGCAGGCTGGGGTTTTATGCTTATGATGACCGATGGCACGTACAACACCGGGGTTATTGACCTGGTGCGCAGCGGCCGCAGGCTTTTGTACATTATGCCGCTGATTGTAATACTCTCGGAAATATTTTTTAGCCACGGCAAAGTTAATTTTAAACGGCTTGGTTACTCGTTGCTGGGGCTGGTGTATATATCGTTGCCCTGGGGGCTGATGATAAACATAAGAAGTTCGGGGTATTTTTTTGGCGCAGATTTTGGGCAAATCATTGTTATTATTCTTATCGGCTCTATCTGGATAAACGATACCATGGCCTACATTGTGGGCAGCCTTATTGGCAAAACGCCTTTTTCCAAAATATCGCCCAAAAAAACATGGGAGGGTACAGCCGGGGGGGCTATACTTGCAGTTATCGTGGTAACCATCATCAGCAAACTGGTGTGGGATACTGATGTTGTGCGCGTAATGTTTCTGGCATTAATTGCCGCAGTAACCGGTACGGCAGGCGACCTGCTGGAAAGCTGGATAAAACGCAGGGCACAGGTAAAAGACAGTGGCAGTTTTATGCCGGGGCATGGTGGCTTTTTAGACCGGTTTGATTCTCTTTTAATAGCCACGCCTTTTGTATGGTTGTATATTACCCTGTTTTTAGAATAAATATTGCCGCTAATACCAGGCGGGCTTTTTACGGCTTTGCGTTATTAGCATTTTAGCAGGCAGATTAATGCCTATATTTGCCACCCCAATTACTTACCATGACCATACACAAAGAAGGATATCAAAGCATTGGCATAACAGCCCTTATTTTTGGCGTTATAAACGTTATTTCCTTTGCTTTTTTAAGTGGCCCGCTGCCCTGGCTGGCTGCTGTAATATTTGTTGTAACCCTGTTTTTATTGCTGTTTATAATTTCTTTTTTCAGAATACCGGCCCGCGCCTTAACCGTTGACCCGGGTAAAATTATTTGCCCTGCCGATGGCAAAGTGGTGGTTATTGAAGAAATTACTGATGTTGAATATTTTAAAGACAAGCGCATACAGGTTAGCATATTTATGAGCCCTGCCAATGTACACGTTAACCGCAACCCCATTAGCGGTACAGTAAAATACAGCCAGTACCATGCTGGTAAATACCTGGTGGCCTGGCACCCAAAATCGTCTACCGAAAACGAGCGCCACAGCGTGGTTATTGAAAATGCATCGGGCATCATACTGGTAAAACAAATTGCTGGCGCACTTGCCAAACGTATATGCAACTACCTTACCCCCGGCCAAACTGTTAAGCAGGGCGAGGAACTGGGCTTTATTAAATTTGGCAGCCGGGTAGATGTATTGCTGCCCCTTAATGCTAAAATAATCGTGCAGCTAAACCAGGTGGTTAAAGGCGGCGTTACAGTACTGGCAGAATTTTAAGTTGGTTGTGATTGAGTTTATTAACCAATAAACATGCAACTATGGGTATTGAGGAGTTTGTGTTACAACGTGCTAAAAATGAAGGTATTGAAATCGGTATAAGTCAAAAGAATCTTGACTTTGTAAAAACGTTATTAAACGAAACCAATTTCAGCATCCAAAAAATAGCCAATATGGTAGGGGTGCCGGTATCGTTTGTTGAGGAAGTAAAGGCATCTTTGCTAGCATCATCTTCCTCACATTAGGTTAATTATTTTCTGTTTTAACCTTTTTGCACAATTTTATTTATTAAACTTGTAATTGAAATTTTATAAAACTCATCATATGAAAAAAGCATTATTAATATTTTCAGCAGCATTACTGTTTACAGGTGTTGCTTTTGCCGGTGGCGATAAGAAAAAGAAAGATAAAACAAGCTGCAACAAGCATGAAGGTAAAACCTGCAGCAAACAGGAAATGAAGAAGGACGATAAAGCAACAGCACCCGCCGCCACACCGGCCCCAGCTGCAAAAAATTAATATCCTGGCTGTTTATAATGTAAAACCGGCTGATGAAATAGTTTCATCAGCCGGTTTGCTTTTACAATTAGTTCCACTGTACCAATCCGGCAATTTGCTCCAGGTATTCCTGGTCGGTTTCATCATACTGGTCAAAATACTCGCTGTCGGCATCCAAAACACCTACCACCACACCGTTGCGCAACAGCGGTACCACAATTTCTGACCTTGATAAACTGCTGCAGGCAATATGGCCAGGAAACTTCTCAACATCTGGCACTACCAACGTTTTTGCTTCGGCCCAACTGGTACCACACACTCCCTTGCCTTTGCGTATACGGGTGCAGGCTACCGGCCCCTGAAAAGGCCCCAGCACCAGCTCATCACCCTTAACTATATAAAAACCAATCCATAACCAGTTAAACTGCTGTTTTAAAGCGCCTGCAATATTGGCTAAGTTAGCGGTAACATCAGGCTCACCTTCCAGCAATGCCTTTATTTGTGGTAAAAGGGCTTTGTACTGCTCCTCCTTGCTCCCCTGGTGTATTTTCAAATCTTCACTCATAAAAAATTTTTGCCTGGCAAATTTCTGTTAATCATTTATAACAAACCCAATTTTTTTGCCGCGTTACTTTTTGTTTAGTTTATATCTTTTAAAAATGCCGGTTCACCGTTTATTTTAGCTTATTTAAACCAATGGCACAACATTTGGGTTATTAATAAAAAAACCTATGTTGTATAATGCACCTGCACCTGTTTTAATTACAGTGGCCTATGTTTTAGCCAGCGGCGTTTTAATGATTATTGACGATACCCGCAGCTACGCCACCTTTATGCTGTACCTGCTGCCCGCTGTAATTTTTTGGGCTGCATGGTCGGTTATAAGCTATGGCAAAAGCATTGCCAAAAAGTTGAAAGATGATGAGTTTGGATATGGAGGTTAAAATAAAAAGGCTTTTTTAACGATATATTTAGTGCAACGCTTTTTTCGTGATAAACAAAACCAAAAAAAGGCTCCCCGTAAAAAGGGAGCCTTTGCAGTTATATTTCATTACCACTTACCCATTCATGCTGGCCAAAAACTCTTCGTTGCTTTTGGTGCCGCGCATGCGTTTAAGCAGTTCGGTCATTGCTTCTTCGGTGTTCATATCGTTTATGTACAGGCGCAAAATATTCATGCGTTTAAGTACATCCCTTTCCAGCAGCAGGTCTTCACGGCGGGTAGAGGAAGCCACCAGGTCAATAGCGGGGTAAATACGTTTGTTACCCAAGCGACGGTCTAGCACAAGCTCCATATTACCGGTACCCTTAAACTCCTCAAATATAACCTCATCCATTTTACTGCCGGTTTCAATAAGGGCAGTTGCCAGTATGGTTAATGAGCCACCATGTTCAATTTTACGGGCAGCGCCAAAAAATTGTTTTGGTTTTTGCATGGCGTTTGCTTCAACACCACCGCTTAATACTTTACCACTGGCAGGTGCCACGGTGTTGTGTGCACGGGCCAAACGGGTAATTGAATCAAGCAATATCACCACATCGTGGCCGCACTCAACCAGGCGTTTTGCTTTTTGCAAAGCAATGCTGCTAACCTTTACGTGTTTTTCAGCAGGCTCGTCAAAGGTTGAGGCTATTACTTCGGCGCGTACGCTGCGTTCCATATCTGTAACCTCTTCCGGGCGTTCATCAATCAGCACAACCATCAGGTAACATTCGGGGTGGTTGGCTGCAATAGCGTTTGCCACTTCTTTAAGCAACATGGTTTTACCCACTTTAGGCTGCGCAACAATAAGGCCACGCTGACCTTTGCCTATTGGTGTAAACAAATCTATAATACGGGTGCTAAAGTTGGTGGGCGATGTAAAAAGGTTAAGTTTCTCAAACGGAAACAACGGTGTAAGGTAATCAAACGGTACACGGTCCCTTACTTCATCGGGGTACTTGTTGTTAATGGTTTCAACCTTTAACAGGGCAAAATACTTTTCACCTTCTTTTGGCGGGCGTACAGCACCTAAAACAGTATCGCCTGTTTTAAGGCCGAATAATTTTATTTGAGAAGGAGATACATACACATCATCTGGTGACGACAGGTAGTGATAATCCGAAGAGCGGAGGAAACCATAACCATCGGGCATCATTTCCAAAACACCTTCACCCTGTATTATGCCATCAAACTCAATATTAAATGCTGGCTCCTTGCGGTATAAATGTCGTGGCTGAGATGATTCAGAGGAAGAGCCCCTGTTGTTATCATCTTCTTCGCCTTCATCATCCATATCGTCGTCATCATCATCCAGGTTAAGGGGTGCATCATTGGCCAAAAGGCTTAATAATGCACTGGGTATTTGTGGTATATCCTCGTCTTTTATTTTATATTCATCCACAGGCTCCTGGTCGCCCTGGGGCTGTTGGTCTGTTTGTTCCTGGGGCTGCTCGTTCACCTTTTCTTTTGCTTTACGGCCTCGTTTTTTCTGAACCTCTTTTACTGGTTCTGGTTCGGGCTGTTTTACTTCCTCCTTCTGTACGGGGGCTGGCTCGGGTGCAATTACTGCAACAGGTGCCGGCGCTGGCTCCGTCATCACTTCCGCTTCTTCCGTTGTATTTGCAGTGGTAGCCTTTATAATTCTTTTGCGCTTAGGTCTTTCCATTCCGTTTTGTTTTACTTCGCTGGCGGTTACCGCCTGTTTGTCAAGTATTTTATAAACAAGCTCCTGTTTATCTAATTTTTTTGCATTGCTAATTTTAAGCTGTTCTGCAATATCCAGCAGCTCGGGCACCAGCATGTCGTTCAGTTGTAAAATGTCGTACATAAAGAGTCTAAAAAAGGGAATTAAAAAGTTTTAATTAGTCAAATCCGGCTTAAATTGATTGAAGAAAAACTCAGTTGATTACAAGAAAACAGGTGAGCTGAGAGGATTGATACAGACTGATCAGCTTGTTTCCAGTGCAATGTTACAGCTATTTATTCAAACACAAAATAAATTTTAGATACGGGCTAACCGCTGGGTGCATTACCCACAGCCAATTACAGCAAACAACATACCATTAATACGGCTTTGTTATATTTGCCCCGTATTGGTTGGTAATACCATTTTTAGCTGGCCCGTAAAGATTAATTTGTTACAAGTATATTATTTATCAGGAGAGCCTTCATGCAGAAAATACTAATTATACAAACGGCTTTTATTGGCGATGTTGTGCTGGCCACCGGTTTAATTGAAAAATTACACCTCTTTTACCCCGATGCCCATATTGATTTTTTGGTTAGAAAAGGCAATGAAGGTTTATTAACCGCGCACCCCTTTTTGCGCCAGGTACTTGTTTGGAATAAAAAGCAACATAAATATGCAAACTTGTTTAAGTTGCTTAAAACCATACGCAGCAACCGTTACGATGCTGTTATTAACTTACAGCGTTACACCGCCACAGGCGTTTTAACTGCTTTTTCGGGTGCAAAGCAAACCATTGGTTTTAATAAAAACCCGCTGTCGTTTTTATTTACCAAACGCATTGCACACCGTTTTGCCAAACCTGGCGAAACAATACACGAGATAGAAAGAAACAACGACCTGGTTGCTTTTTTTACTGATGCCAACGCTGAAAACCCGCGCCTTTACCCAACCGTTAGCGATGTTGCTTCCATACAGCAATATACAGGCAAACCATATATATGTATTGCGCCAGCTTCGGTTTGGTTTACCAAGCAGTTTCCCGCCGAAAAATGGATTTCGTTTATACTTGCATTACCGAAAAGCATTACAGTTTACCTGCTGGGGGCACCGGGTGATAATGCTTTGTGCGAAAGCATTAAGGCTGCCACGGCTGGGTGTAAAGTAATAAACCTTAGCGGCTTGTTAACATTTTTACAATCGGCGGCATTGCAGCAAAAAGCGGTTATGAACTACGTAAACGACTCCGCCCCCATGCATTTTTGCTCGGCAGTAAATGCGCCCGTAACGGCAGTATATTGCTCCACCATACCGGGCTTTGGATATGGCCCTTTAAGCACCCGCAGCTTTATTGTTGAAACTGCCCAAACCCTTAGCTGTCGCCCTTGTGGCCTGCATGGGCACAAAGCCTGCCCACAGCAACACTTTAACTGTGCCAACACTATTACCAACGCACAACTGCTGCAACCTTTATTAACCGTTACCCAACAATAATTAAACATCCGCCTGCCTTATGTTGAAGATTTGCTAAAAAAACAGGTTGAAACCAAAGCGTTTTAGCCTCACTATTTTTATTGTTAATTTTGCAGGCTATGTATTATATTATTTATGGGCTTTTGTATTTAATATCGTTATTGCCGTTTTGGGTAATCTATTTACTATCCGATGTTGCATACGGTATTATTTATTACATAGTAAGGTACCGGCGGGGAGTGGTTGATAATAACTTAGCCATTGCTTTTCCGGAAAAAACAGTGGCAGAACGGCAAAAAATAGCCAAACAGTTTTACAAAAATTTTACCGACAATTTTATTGAAACTATAAAGCTGCTGTCTATTTCAAAAAAAGAACTTAATAAGCGGTTTACAGCCAATTACGATGTTATTAACAACCTGTATGCTTCTGGCAAAGCCGTGCAGATACATTTGGGCCACCAGTTTAACTGGGAAATTGGCAATGCTGCTTACGCACTAAATGTTAAATACCCCTTCTTGGTAGTGTACATGCCCATCAGCAATAAGTATTTCGACCGCCTTTTTATACACCTGCGCAAACGCTTTAACACCATACTGTTACCGGCAACGGAATTCCGGGCCAAGTTTAAACCCTACGCCAACACACAACACTGCCTTGTGCTTGTTGCAGACCAAAGCCCCGCTGGGCCGGAAAATGCTTTTTGGGCAAACTTTTTTGGGCAGCTAACGGCTTTTGTAAAAGGCCCCGAAAAAGGTGCCCTGTTAAACAATACCGCTATTGTAATGTGCCGTTTTAAAAAAATTAAAAGAGGTTATTACAGCAGCCACAATATTGTTTTTACCACCGAACCACGCACACTTACCCCCGGCGAAATTACCAGCGGCATGGCCAAATTTATTGAAGACGGCATACGCGAAGACCCGGCCAATTACCTGTGGACACACAAACGCTGGAAGTTTGCTTTTGATGAAAAATACAGGCACAACGTTGTGCCGCAGCAAACCAAACAGTAAAATACGTAACCGTATTTTTTGTAACCCTAAGGCTTATCTTTATTAGTAAAACAATACCAACAGCACCGGCTGGCCTGGCGTTACCAAACCATACCAATGAGCAACCACAAAAAAATATCCATTGTGCTGGCCACCTATAATGGCGAAACGTATTTGGAAGAACAGCTTAACTCGCTTATAAACCAAACCTACCCCAATTTTGATATAATTGCTGTTGATGATTGCAGTACAGATGGCACCTTTGCCATACTTAACCGCTATGCACAGCAAAACCCAAATTTTACCGTTTACCTAAACGATACCAACCTTGGTTTTATTAAAAATTTTGAGAAGGGCTGCGGCCTTGCCACCGGCGAATTGATAGCCCCCTGCGACCAGGATGATTTTTGGGAGAGCAATAAATTAACGCTGCTGGCAGAAGCAATAGGCGATTACCCGTTAATATACCACGACTCCTGGTTGTGTGGTGAAGACCTGCAAAAAACAGGCAAAAAAATTTCGGATATTGTAGTTTGCAAAACAACCTCCAGTTGCCTTGAGTATGCTGTGTTTGCGCGCATTTACGGACATACGCTGTTGTTTACAAAAACGCTTTTTAATAACGCTGGCAGATTTATGGATGTTATACCACACGACTGGTGGCTTGCTTATAATGCTACCCTGCATGGCGGCATAAAATTTTTACCTGTACCCCTGGTTAGCTACCGGCAGCATGCTAAAAATGTATTTGGCATAATTGGTAACAAAAGCAAGAAAAATGCTTTAATCAATCCAGGTGCTGTAACGGTTGTGGCCGATAAGCCGGTTGAAGCACCACGCAAAAAGTACACAGAAAAAGAAAAAGTAAGGATAAGGATAAACAAGTTTTACGAAATATGCCCTGCCGCCCTGGCAAAGGAAAAAAAGATACTGGGCAAGCTGGTAAAGTATTACAGCAGCTTCTCGCTGGTAAACAACTTTGGGCGCATGTTTTTATTTTTCAGGTACTGGCAGTTTTTTCTTGCTTTAAAAAAACAATCGCTGCTGCACAAATACCTGTTTTGCTTTAAAATTTTTATTAAAATTAAGTAAGCTGTTATTTGTTAAGCGTTACGGCTTTATTGCAAACAGCCTGCAAAACCATTGCAGGTTGTATGTTAGCAATACAACTGCATGCAGCTGGGTTGCCCTTACAATCGGTACAGGTTTTATCCAGTACAAACACTTCTGCACCGGGGCCAATTGGCTGCCATCTTCCGGGGTGTATGGGCCGCATGGGTGGAAACAGGCCATAAGCATGTTTGCCCAAGGCAGCTGCTATATGTAAAGGGCCGGTACCACTGGCTATTAATCCATCCGCTTCGTTTATAAAGGCCATAAACTGGTAAAGGTTCATTTTACCGGTAATATCAACAATATTATCCCCTGCCATTGCCAGTAAAGGCTGTAATGCCGCCTTCTCCTTATCGGTGCCCGAAATAAAAATATTAAAGCGGTTTTTATCTAAAAGTTTGGCAAGGGCTATAAAATTTTCAAGTGGCCACTCCCTGCCATTGCCCTGCGACTTTGCATGAAAAACCAGGTTGTATTTATTACCCTCCAGCAAATTTTTAAATGCTGCGTCAAGCGGCTTTATATTGTGTAAACCAAACAGCGGGTATATATCATTAAGCGTATAATCAGCCTTAATACCAAATGCAGCCAGCAGTTTAATGTTAAGCTGGGCCTCGTGCAAATCAGATTTTTTTCTGCTTAGTTTAACCAGTTTATTACAGGTAAGCCAATGGTACAGGCGGTTGGTTGTACCAATACGCAACGGTATTTTTAACTGTTTTGCTTTTTTTGCTATGGCTGGCACTGGCAATACATGCAATATTGCTTGTGGGCGCTGGCCGTTAACAGTAGCATTGCCTTTAAAAAAATCGTCCACATCAATAAAAGCATCAATATAGCTGCAGGCTTCAATTACGGGCCGGGTATAAGCTTTACCCATAAACCCAATTTTTATACCGGGTATATGCTGCTTTAGCACTGCGGCTACCGGCAATGTTAAAACAACATCGCCTATGCTATCGGTGCGGCTTATAATAATATTGCTTATCATTCGTTTTAAAAGGCAACTGTTGCCTGTTGTACTACTGTTTTACAAAGCCATAAACGGGCTTTTATATTTTTTTGTAATTAGCAAAATCAAAAAGCCGGGCACCGGTTTTTTTTTCGTACCAATATAGAAGCCGGTCTTTCAGCGAGAATTTTTTTTGCGAAATATCTATCTCTACATCCCAGCTTTTACTATCCAGCCGCTGCTTCATTACGGCAGGGTGTGTACCGGTAAATTTTACCAGCGAGTCAAAATCGTCGTAATTAAAAATGTCTTTCGACTGTAAAAAATTTCGCCAGTCTTCGGAATCCTCATGCCAGTACTGGCTTACCTCTTTCATTTTCTTCTTCATTTGCACAGGGCTTTTAACCCAGCCATAATGATAAATATATGCATCAATAGGTTTTACCAACAGTTTTTTATGCCCTTTTCTAAAACCTTGTGCATCCTTGTAGGCCGATATTGTTTTGTTGTTACGTATTACACGTACCTCGCAGTTATACCAGCGCCTGCTGTCGCCCACATAATCGTAGGTGCCATAAAAATGCAGGTATTTAAAAAGCAGGCCTTCCACCCTTTTATCGTCTTTGTATTTTTTGCAGGCGGCAATTACCTCTGCGCAATATTGTTCGTGCATCACCTCGTCGCCCTGTATATAAAAAGCCCAATCGCTGGCGGGGTCAACCAGTGCAAAAGCCTTATCAGTTTCAGCAGCCAGTACACGGCCACCGGTACGCAGGCTTTGGTCCCAAACGGAGTGGTGTATTTTTATTTTGGGGCTGTTAATAGCTGCAATTAATGCGTTGGTTTCATCGCCAGAATCTCCGCACAAAACAATCATTTCATCTACCACGGGCAGTATAGATGTAATGGCTTCCACAATAGGATAATCATTTATAATGGCATTCTTAATTATGGTAAATCCCGAAATCTTCATGTGCAAATGTTACAATAATTCTTTAGTTACCATAAATTTTAACTTATAAAATGCCTTCACCCAAAAAAACATAAAACCAATATTGTACAACTTGTTTCTGGAGGTACTGTTACTTAAATAAAATTTAAGGCACGATGTACGCACCACTTTTGAAGGGAATTTTTTTTGATAGATTTTTATAAACTGCTCTTTATCATCGTGCAGCTTGTGGTAATTGCCGGAGCTTTTATGGTGAATATAAAACGGTATTACATAGCTGGTGTACCCCAAAAATTTTGCTATTAAACAAATATCTGTTCCATACAGGTGAAAGCCTTTAAGATCGGATGATACGGAAAGCCGCCTGCTGTTTTTTACCAGCAGAAAGTTTTCATCAAGCGAGCATACTAACTGCGGCAAACCGCCACAGGAGTAATCAACGCCGCCATACCTCAGGTGAAAAAACAACTTGTGTGGATAAATGCCGCCCGCATTGCCGCATACAGCCCATTTTTCATCAACCGCGTCCATCTTTGTTAAAATATCCAATAAATGCCCGTAAGTATCAAAACAAAGGGTATCCTGGTGTATAAGAATAGTGTATTCTGCCTGCGAAAGAGAAAAAAACCTGTTGATAGCGGTATAAGCATCATAAACATTGCCGTTACTGTTGTCGGCTATAAGGTACTCGCAACAATCCCCAGTAAAGCCTTTGCGCTCAAAACTTTGGCGCATATCATTGTATTCGTCCCAATTTGTTACCAATGTACAAATGGAGAACACAAATTTGTTTACAGTGTTGGCTGCTGCAATGTTGGTGATGGTCATTAGTATAAATTTGCTTTTAATTTGCAGCAATTGTAAAATACAAAAAACTTGTTAATGCTTTATATATATGACTGCCTTTAAGCAAAAAATAATGCAGCAAGTTTGCTTTTGTACATTTTTAAACGCCGTTTTTATTAGTTTATGATAAACTTCGTTCCTATATTTCCGTTGAGCATTGTGGTGTACCCAGGTGAGAAATTAAACCTGCACATTTTTGAAGAACGCTACAAACAACTTGTAAATCAATGCTTTACCGAGAAAAAGCCCTTTGGCATACCACCGGTTATTAACGATAAAATTGGCGAAACCGGCACTCTGGTAAGGATAACTGAAATTGTTAAACTTTACGAAGACGGCCGTATGGACATACGTACCGAGGGGTTAAACATATTCAAGGTGCTGGAAGTTATAAAATCGATACCCGAGAGGTTGTACAGCGGCGCCATTGTAGACTACCCTACCACTACCGATGCAAAAAATGTATTTGCCATGGGCAAGGTTATTGCTGCCGTGCGTGAGCTGCATAAGCTGCTTAATGTAAAAAAAGACTTTAAAAAAGCAGACGAAGATTTGCTAAGCTACGATATAGCCCACCACGCGGGCCTGTCGTTGGAGGAGGAGTACGAATTGCTGGGGTTACCGCACGAAAGCCAGCGGCTGGAGTACCTTAAACGCCACCTTAAAAAAATTATACCCATTATTACCGGCACGGAAAATCTTAAAGAGCGTATACAGTTAAACGGCCACTTTAAAGAGCTTGGTGGTTTTAACCTGTAGCAACACCTGATACATTATTTTTTTACAAATGCTTTTACCTTTTGGGTAAAAAGGGCTTCTTTTTTAACCAGGTCTTCCAGCAGCACTACCTGGTTGGCGGCACGGTTATAATTATGCAGGGGGTATTTTGCCCCATAATACACATCGTTGTTAAGGTAATCGGCTAAAAAGCGCAGTGCCTGCATGTATATCATAAACTCCCCCGCGTATACAAAAGCATCCAGCTCTTCGGCGGAAAGCTGGCCTGCCATTTCGCCCAGGTAGCCTTCCACCACTGCATCAAAATACTCATCCCGTATGGCAATGGTGGTAAAATCAGTTTCCTCCTCGCTGGCTGCTGCAAGGTAAGTGCGCATAATATCGCCCACATCGCTTATAAAATAACCAGGCATAACAGTATCAAGGTCAATTACACACATACCCTTATCATCGCTGTTAAACAACACATTGCTTATTTTAGTATCGTGGTGTGTTACCCTTTTTTTAAAAGCCGGGTTAACCAATATAGCTTCGTACACTTTTACAAAGCCTGCATATTTGTTTAGCGTTTTTATAAGTTCGGCAGCATAGGCCCTCCGTTCGGGGTTACCTTCTTCCACCGCTTTTTCAAACTGTACCTGCCGCAGCGAGAGGTTATGAAAATCGGGTAACGTTATTTTTAGCTGTTCCACGTTAAAGCCATTCAGCAGCCGGGTAAATTTTCCAAACTGCTTGGCTGCTTCGTAAGCCTGTTGTGGCTGTTGCAAAGTGTTATAGGTACGGCTTCCTTCAATAAACTCAAATATTCTAAAGGCACCATCTGCATTTATTAAAATAGTTTCGCCGGTAACGGTAGCAAGCGGCACGGTAAATAAATAACCGGGGTGGTGCTGCTTTACATAGGCGGCTATTAAGCTTATGTTGGTATCAATATCCTGCGGGGTTTTAAACACCTGCTGGTTTATACGTTGCACAATATACTTTTTGCCTTCTCTTTGTGCAAGCCAGGTATTGTTTATAAGGC
>CAZRDD010000015.1:0-22800 GCA_964598675.1 uncultured Parafilimonas sp. | reverse complement strand
TTGCACAAAACCTTATTGGTGCCGAGTTAAACAGGCTTGTTACCCTTTATCGGCAAAAAGGCTATTTTTTAATAAAGCGTGAAAACCTTATTGCAGAAGCAGACACCATTGACCAATCGCTGTTAAACTTTTCGTTAGATCCATTTGAGCAGGCGCAAAAAATAGCCGCAGCGGCCGAGCGCAGAAAGGGCAACCCTACTGCCATTGTAACCATGAAGCAGCGGGAAAATACGGATACCACCGGCTTGAACTATTTACCGGACTCCGCCTATTTTAAACCTTATACCACAGGTAACATTTATTTTTACCCGGAGGCTGATATTAATATGCTGACAGACTCCCTGATAAAAGATACCAGCAATATGAAAGCCGACAGGTACAAGGAGTATACCATGTACTACAGGCAGCACCAATTTTACCTTACCTTGCTGCGTGGCCTTACCCCGCTGAAAACGGGCAGGCTGTACAGCGACAATACATTATCGCGCACCATAAGTAATTTTAACCAGCTGCCAGCCTGGCGGCAGGTTGATTATAAAACAATCATCAGGGGAGATTCGGTTGATTTCTACTTTTTTCTTACACCTGCAAAAAGCGGCAACATAACCCTGTCGCTGGAGGGCAGCCGCAATACCGGCGATTTTTTAAGCACGGGTACACTTATTGGCACAGCCTTTAACATTGGCTACACTGCCCCTAACCTTTTTAAAAGTGCGGTACAGTATTCTGCATCTTTTAGCAACGGTGTTGAGTTTACATTTGATAACCGGTACCCTTTTTTACAAACGTTTCTATCGTCATTAGACAACACGCTTAGCATACCTAATAAAAAAGTATGGACATTACTTACCCCTGCATCGTGGGTTGGTATTTCTACCGCAAAAGCCTACGGAACAGAAAAATTCAGTTTTACGGGCAGCTACTCCGACAGAAATAATTTCTTCCGCATCCGTTCCCTTGTCATCAGCCACGGGTTTGAATGGAGGAAACGGAACACTGTTTTTCAATTGAAATTTCCCGGCAGCATTGAACTCTATTCACTGGATACCCTGCCATTGCTGGAAGCGGCCTTTAAGGAAAATCCCTTTCTGCGCAGCTCCTTCAACACGGGGTCGGTTGTTAGCTTGCTACAGGGTGGCGCTACCATTACCAGGCCCGACAAAAACAACATAAACAATACCAATTATTTCAGGGTGGGTTTTGAAGAATCTGGCGCTATTGCCTTTATTTTTAATGGCCTGCAGGACAGGATATACCGGTACATAAAATTTGAGGGCGAATACCGCCGCCAGATGAAATGGCGCAAAACATCGCTGGCATTACGCTTGTTTGCAGGCTATGGGGTTAACTATGGCAACACAGCTAAATTTGGCAGTACCCTGCCTTTCTTCAAACAGTTTATTGCGGGCGGGCCTAACAGCATGCGGGCATGGGGGCTAAGGCAACTTGGGCTTGGCTCCTCAGTTGTTAGCGACACCTCCAGTTTTAGGGAGCGCTATGGCGATATGCAGCTTGAAATGAACCTTGAATACCGTTTTCCGCTGGCCAGTTTTGGCAGCGTAAATATTGCCAGCGCCTTTTTTACGGATATTGGCAATATTTGGAATGTACGCTCCAACCCCGCCCTGCCGGGTGCCAATTTTGCTGTTGATAACCTTATTAAAGATGTTGCCATTGGTACGGGTACAGGCCTGCGCCTGGACTTTAGCTATTTCCTCATCCGGTTAGACTTTGCCATTAAAGTAAAAGACCCTGCGCGCTACGAAAACAATGGCTGGTTAGACTTTAACCATTTTACCTGGAAAAACTATGAATACAGCAACCTTGGTGTTGCTCCGCGCAGCAATTTTGCTTTTCAGCTTGGCATTGGCCTGCCGTTTTAACAACAGCATACCTTATACAGTATTTATAAACAAAACAGCCTGGTATATAAAAATACCAGGCTGTTTTGTTTATATACCTTTTGTAACTTTTATTAAGCGTACATTTCTTCCCTTAACTGCTTAACCCTTGCATCTTCCATATACTCGTCAAAAGTCATCAGGCGGTCAATAATGCCTTTGGGGGTTAACTCAATAATACGGTTAGCCACGGTTTGCATAAACGTATGGTCGTGCGATGTAATTAACACTATACCAGGGAAGGTGTTACAACCTTCGTTAAAGCTTTGAATGCTTTCCAAATCAAGGTGATTGGTTGGCTGGTCAAGTATTACCACATTAGGGTTTTGTAACATCATGCGGCTTATCATGCAGCGCACTTTTTCGCCCCCGCTAAGCACATTTGTTTTTTTAGCAATATCATCGCCGCTAAAAAGCATTTTACCTAAAAAGCCACGCAAAAATGGCTCATCTGCATCGGTTACATTGGGTGGCACAAACTGGCGCAACCAATCCAGCAGCGTAAGGCCCTCGGTAAAAAACTCGTTGTTTTCCATTGGCAGGTAGGCTTTGGTAATGGTTGTACCCCATTCAAACTTACCTGTATCGGCTGTTTCGCTGCCGTTTATTATTTCAAAAAAATTGGTAACTGCCAGTGGGTCCTTGCTTAAAAAGGCAATCTTCTGGCCTTTATTTAAGCTAAAGGTTACTTTATCAAACAGCACACGGCCATCAATTTTTTTGCCTAAATTCTCTACATTTAAAATCTGGTTGCCCACCTCGCGCAATGGCTGAAAAATGATACCGGGGTATTTACGGTTACTTGGCTGAATTTCTTCAATGGTTAATTTTTCCAAAGCCTTTTTACGGGAAGTAGCCTGCTTGCTTTTAGAGGCATTGGCAGAAAAGCGCGCAATAAAGTCAATCAATGCCTGGCGCTTATCTTCCATTTTTTTGTTCTTATCGTTTATCTGGCGGCTCATCAATTGCGATGATTCGTACCAAAACGTATAGTTACCCGTAAACAGTTTAATTTTTTGCTTATCCACGTCGGCCACGTGTGTACAAACGGCATCAAGAAAGTGCCTGTCGTGGCTTACCACCAGCACCACGTTCTCGTAATCAGCCAAAAAATTCTCCAGCCAGCTAATGGTTTCAATATCCAAACCGTTGGTAGGCTCATCAAGCAACAAAATATCGGGGTTGCCAAACAGCGATTGCGCCAGCAATACGCGCACTTTAAGGTTACCGGGAATATCCTTAAGCAAGCTGTTGTGATAATTCTCAGTAACGCCAAGGTCGCTAAGCAGGCTGCCCGCATTGCTTTCTGCCTCGTAGCCACCCATTTCGCCAAACTCGCCTTCCAGTTCACCGGCGCGCATACCATCCTCTTCAGTAAAATCAGCTTTTGCGTAAATAGCTTCACGCTCGTGCATAATTTCCCATAGTTTTTTATGGCCCTTTAAAACGGTGTTCAGCACAGTATCATCATCAAACTCAAACTGGTTTTGTTTTAAAACCGCAAGCCTTTCGCCAGGGGTAATTTCAACTGACCCTTTGTTAGGTTCAATTTCCCCGCTTAATATTTTTAAAAAGGTGGATTTGCCTGCCCCGTTGGCACCAATAACACCATAGCAATTGCCTTTTACAAAATTTATGTTTACTTCATCAAACAAAACACGCTTGCCGTAAGCAAGTGTTATATTTCTTGCACTTATCATTTAACTGTTTTTTTAAACCGCCGCAAAAGTAAGGCTTACACGCGGTATTTGTACCAATGGCTGCTTTTTTGCAAAAGAGGGTTAAAATTTTAATCTATTAATAATTAGTTAATAGGGCGCAATGCCATTACTTTCGCATAAACGAATTTATCACGATGAGTGTTGCCGAAAAATTATCATTCATGAAATCTCAAAAAGCAGCAGCTAACCTTGAAGCTGGTTCAGCATTTTTAGCAGAAAACAAAAAGAGGCCGGGGGTTATTGAATTGCCAAGCGGTTTGCAATACGAAATATTGGAAACCGGTACTGGCGAAAAACCTAAAAACTTTCACAACGTTACCTGCCATTACCACGGTACGTTGATTGATGGTACCGTTTTTGACAGTTCGGTTAGGCGTGGCCAACCCGCCACTTTTCCATTAAACATGGTTATTAAAGGGTGGACAGAAGGTTTACAACTTATGCCAACAGGCAGTAAATGGCGCTTTTTTATACCACCTCATTTGGGGTATGGCGACAGGCATGTTAGTGCAGAAATAACCCCTAACAGCACATTGATATTTGATGTTGAACTTATAAGCTTTAAGTAGCTTAATATTACATTGCAAATAACGCAAACGGGTAAAAACCAATAGCTATAAACTATTGATTTTTACCCGTTGTTATTTTTTGTAAATATTATTTGCCTAACTGAAGCACCCACATTGTTTTACCATCAACAGTAGCTGCTTCGGCAGTATTATACACGTTGGCACCCAGCACATTTACAGCCTTTGTAAAGCCTGCTGTGCGCTCGGCATATTTGCTAAAATCTACCTGCTGCGGCTTATCCGATGTGTTCATTACGCACATAACCGTTTGGTTTTTATCGTACCGGAAATACACATACAACCCATCCACCGGCAAATACTGCATAAGCTTGCCAGTTTTAAGGGCTGAAGAATTTTTACGGTAGTTACCCAGGGTTTTAACAAGGTCCTGCACCGATTTCTCATCGCCGGTTAACCCTGCACCTGTAAAAGCGCTCTTTTTATCACCATCCCAACCACCGGGAAAATCAAGCCTCACCCAGCCATCCGGGTTTGAAAAACCCTTCATACAAATTTCAGTGCCATAATACAGTTGGGGTATACCACGGCTGGTAAGCAGCCATTCTATACCCATTTTTTGTTTTGCCACATCTTCTCCCACAACTGAGAATATACGGCTCATATCATGGTTGTCTAAAAATATTACCTCGTTGCTGGGATTCTCGTACACAAAATCGCTGGCTATGGCGGTGTACAATTTGTTTACCCCATCTGTCCAGCCAAAAGGCTCGGTAAGGGCTGGCAATATGCCATGCAGGTTTGTTTGAAAGTCGCAGGTGGCGGGCAGGTTGCTTTTAAACGGTATGTTGAATTTGTTTTTGGTAAAGTACGCCTGGTTTAACACCCCATGCACCCATGTTTCGCCAAACATGAACATTTTAGGGTACTCCTTAATAAGCGCTGCATTGCAGGCGTTCATAAAAGCAAGGTCGTTATATATATAGGTATCTATACGCCAGGCATCCACGCCAAACTCCTCAACACACCAAATAGCATGCTGTATAAGAAAATTATTTACAAAAGGGTTGTACTGGTTAAGGTCTGGCATTTGCGGGGTAAACCATCCATCGCTGGTGGTTTTCTTATCTATGGCAGCGGCGTAGGGGTCAAATAAAGGCTGGTCCTTATAACTTGTATTGGTGTATGTTGGCCACTGGTGCAGCCAGTCTTTTGCTGGCGGGTCGGCCATCATAAAATGAAAAGAGCCTACATGGTTATACACGGCATCCTGAACCAGCTTCATGCCCCTTTTGTGCAGTTCATCGCTCAATTTATGGTAAGCATCCGCCCCGCCAATGCGGCGCTCAATGGAGTAATGGTCGGTAAAAGCATACCCATGCTCAGTACGGTTGGGCATATCATTTTCAAGCACCGGTGTCATCCACAGGGCTGTAACACCCAGGCTTTGTAAATAATCAAGGTGATTGATAACCCCCTGGAGGTCGCCACCATGGCGAAGGAAGATGGAATCACGGTTCAGCGACTGATCGCGCATGCCTGCAATTTTATCGTTACCGGGGTCGCCATTGCTAAAACGGTCTGGCATTAAAAAATAAATAAAGTCTGCGGAGGTTAGGCCCTGTGCATACTGTGTACCATTGCCATTGCGGCGGGCTTTTAACGGCCACTGCACCTGTGTGGTTTTACCACCGCCTGATAATCCAATATTTACGATGCCGGGTTTTGCTTCACTGCTTATGGTTACATCAACCGCTATGTACTTGCCATTTTCAAAAACGTGCTTCTGCCCCAGTGTTACACCCGGGTAGTGGATGCTTACATTTTTTTTATATAGCGCAGTATCATCGCCCTGTATTAAAATTTGTACTTTGTTTGTCTTCATGCCCACCCACCAGTTGGTTGGGTATAAGCGGATGGTTTGCGATAAACAAACCAGTACAATGCATTGCATTGCAAATAAACATGTTATCTTTTTCATAAGACTATACTGAACGTTGTTCTTCAATTTCAATTTTAGCCAATTGATCCGGCGTAAGGTTTTTAATTTTTTTATCGTTCACTATCAAATAGCATAGCAAGGCAGCAAGCACCATCATC
Organism: uncultured Parafilimonas sp.; assembly: GCA_964598675.1. GTDB lineage: Bacteria > Bacteroidota > Bacteroidia > Chitinophagales > Chitinophagaceae > JABDFW01. The sequence goes on along the minus strand of CAZRDD010000015.1, from coordinate 16,551 downwards.
CCCCCACCAATCTGCACTGCCAGCATCCGGTCGTTGTTAAGCCAGTGCTGCATAATCCATCCAAAAAATAAAGACGCAATAATTTCGGGCAGTACAATGAAGAAATTAAATATACCCATGTATATGCCTATTTTAGATTGAGGCAATGAGCCCGCGAGCATTGCGTAAGGCATTGAAAGGATACTGGACCAAGCGATGCCAACACCTGTCATGCAGAAATATAACTGGTAAGGTTGTGTTACTAAGCCAACACTTAATAAACCTGCTGCCCCACACAGCAGGCATATTGAATGCGTTAATTTACGCCCAAGCTGTTTTGCTATAAAAGGGATAAACAGAGCAAAAATAAACGTGATTATGCTGTAATACGACAGCGTTAAACCTGCAAACTCAACCCCCTTTGTGTAAACAACATCTTTTTCACTTACAGCATGAAAAACAGTACGGGCAACAGCAGTGCTGTAATAAAACCACATTAAGAAAAGCCCTGGCCAGGTAAAAAACTGTACTAAAGCAAGCTGCTTCATTTTTTTAGGCATGTTGCCTATTGAATGCAGTATCTCCTTCAGCCCGCCCCCAAAACCCTTTTTACTTTCCTTAGTCTTTTCCTTTTCAGAAATATCAGATGGAGGATATTCCTTACTGGTTAAAATAGTGTACAATACTGAGGCAAAAAATATGGATGCACCAATATAAAATGAATATTGAACTGAATGAGGTATGCTGCCATTTACATGCTCGCGGGAAACACCAAATATGTTTGACATAAGCCACGGCAAAGCAGATGCAATACTTCCCCCCAAGCCTATCAAAAAGCTCTGCATAGCAAACCCCATTGTACTCTGATCATCAGGTAATTTATCTGCAACAAATGCCCTGAACGGCTCCATTGCAATATTACCTGACGTATCTAATACCCACAATAAGCCCGCTGCCATCCACAATGCTCCACTGTTAGGCATAAGGAATAAACAAAGGGTACTCAAGAGCGCTCCTATAAAAAAATAAGGCCTTCTTCTGCCCCACTTGGGATGCCAGGTGTGATCGCTCAGGTAGCCTATAATAGGCTGGGCAATCAAGCCGGTTAAAGGAGCGGCAAGAAATAATAACGGAATTTGATCGGGAGAAGCTTTTAAATATTCATATATAGGCCCCATATTGGCTCTTTGCAAATCCCATCCAAACTGAATTCCAAAAAAACCAAAACTCATGTTGAAGATTTGCCAAAAACTTAGCTTGGGCTTGATAAAGGAGCTTGCAACCTTTGAGGCTGAGGCAGATGCGGCCATAGCAATCGTTTAATTAATGTGTAAAAATTACATGTTTCAAAAATACAGGATTTATACATAAAAAAAACACGAACAAATAATTATTCGTGTTTTTGCTTTATATAAACATGATGTTGCTTTTATTGCATATTGTGCAATGCACTATATAACAAATCCATCGGGCAATATAGCACCTTTTTTCACCACCACTATACCATCTTTAACGGTGTAAAGCATGTGGTCGGTGTTTTCGAGGTGAGGCCCGCCGTTAATACGCACATCGTTACCAATTCGGCTGTGCTTATCTATAATGGCATTGCGTATGTAACACCTTTCGCCAATACCTATACGGGGTATGCCCTTTTCGGCGTTGGACGACATTTCGGCCAATGTTTCATACAAGTCGTTACCCATTATGTAGCTGTTTACAATAGTGGTACCGTGGCCTATGCGTGCACGTATACCTACCACAGACCGTTCAATACGGCTGGCTAATATAATGGACCCTTCTGCTATTACCGTTTTTTCAAGCGTTGTACCGCTTATTTTAGCAGGCGGCAGCATTCTTGCACGGCTGTAAACAGTTTTGCTGTTATCAAACAGGTTAAAAGGAGGTATATCGTCAGTTAAGGCAATATTGGCTTCAAAAAAGGAGTAGATGTTACCAATATCAGTCCAGTAGCCTTCGTACTGGTAGCTTAACACCTTTGATTCGATAATGGAGTTTGGTATAATCTCCTTACCAAAATCGGTAGCATTGGGGTGCTTATCTTTCAACAGGTTATCCAGCACGGCTTTATTAAAAATGTAAATACCCATTGAAGCCAGGTATACCCTTCCCTGCTTGCGCATTTCATCGCCGGTATTGCTTTCCCACTCAGGCAAAAGTTCCTTTTTAGGCTTTTCAATAAAGCTGGTAATGGTATTCTCTGCATCTGTTTTAAGTATACCAAATTCAGGGGCATCACGCTGGTCTACCGGTATGGTGGCTATGGAAATATCGGCACCTTTTTCAATATGCGCCCTGAACATCTCCGCAAAATCCATCTGGTACAACTGGTCGCCGCTTAATATTAATACATACTCATAATCGTTATTATGTATATGGCGCAACGACTGCCTAACCGCATCAGCAGTACCCTGGTACCACCCTGGGTTATCAGGCGTTTGTTCTGCCGCAAGTATATCCACAAAACCACTGCTAAAGGCACTGAACTGGTAGGTGTTTTTAATATGCTTGTTGAGTGAAGCCGAATTAAACTGCGTTAAAACATACATACGGTTGATGTTTGAATTAATACAGTTGCTGATGGGTATATCAACCAGGCGGTATTTGCCCGCAATGGGCACAGCAGGCTTTGAGCGGCTGGCCGTTAAAGGGTATAAGCGTGTACCCGCGCCACCACCCAATATAACTGAAATAACTGACTTTGATAATGTAAACATATTAACGGGCAATTTTAGGTTATGTAGAATATTTGTTTAAAAAAGGCAAAAGCATATCGTTATAAAAAGTAAGCAAATCTAGTTTAACACAAAAACAATTGTGTTTGTTTAATACCGGAGGCTGGAATAAACATTAAGATATTGCTGAACAGCGTTCTCCCAACTATTGTCTATTTCCATCATGCGCTGGCGCATCCATTGCAAGTGTACCTGCCCTTCGCGGTACAACCCCTCGGCCCTGGTAACGGCATGGGTTATATCGCCCACGCTGGCGTGGTTAAACCGTATACCCCAGCCCTGCCAGTCGCCCATATCAACCACGGTATCCCTTAAACCACCAGTATTTCTAACCATTGGCACGGTACCATATTGCATGGCGTACATCTGGTTTAGGCCGCAAGGCTCAACACGGCTTGGCATAAGCAAAAAGTCGGCACCGGCATACATTAAATGGCTAAGCGTTTCGTTATAGCCAATTACGCAATTGTAATTGCCGGGGTAATACCCTGTAAGTTGCTTAAGCTGCCACTCCACATGCTTATCGCCGCTGCCAAGTATTAAAAAATTAACCCCGTTGTTAAGGCTGTACATCGACGACATGATGGCATCCGGCAACATATCTGCCGCCTTCTCCCCCACCAACCTGCCTATAAATATAATAAGCGGTTTATTTATATTAAGGTTAAACTGCTCACAAAGCAATTTTTTACTGGCCTGTTTCCCTTCTGCAACTGTTTCTGTAGTAAAATGGTCTTTTAAATAGGTATCCGTTGCGGGGTCCCACACATCGGCATCTATCCCGTTTAATATACCTATACACTTGCCTTTTTCGTATTCAAAAAGCGCCTCCAACCCGTTTGAATTGTAACGAAGTTCCTCCAGGTAACTATGGCTTACGGTAGTTACCTTCCAGGCATTTTTAACCGCTGAAGCAAGGGGGTTAATGGTGTTCTTCCATTCCAGCAAACCGCTTTTCCAGTTATCCCACCGTGGTATAAGGTGGCTTTTGTTCCAGCCCATCCAGCCCTGGTACTGCCCGTTGTGAATGGTAAAAACGGTGGGTATACTGCCCAGTTTATTAAAATCGTAGCAGTACTTTACCATAAACGGTATAAGCCCGGTATGGTGGTCGTGGCAATGTATTATATCAGGCTTATGCTCCCAATTGTTCAGCCAGGTTAAAACAGCTATCTGAAAAGCGGTAAACCGCTCAGTATCATCATCATAGCCGTATACTTTTTCCCGGTCAAGCAGGCCGTTAATATCTACAAGATAAAGGTCAAAGCCTAATTTATTGGTTTTCTCCTTTATTATAGTAAACTCAAACTGCCAGTCGCCCAAATAGGCAGAACCTTTAAAATCAATAGTCCATTCGTTTTGGTATAAAAATTTTGTACGGTACATGGGCATAACCACTTTGGCATAGTGGCCCATGGCCGTTTGGTATTTAGGCAACGCCCCTACCACATCGCCAAGGCCGCCTGCCTTGGCTACCGGATAACATTCTGCACTAACGTGTATTATTTCCATCGCAGGAGCAATCTAAGAGTTTTAAACTAACGGCTACCAAATTAACAATCAAATTAATACAAAAGCACAAAACATTTAAAATTTTTAGAAATGTAAAATGTATTTATCTTTCAACGCTCAAAATTTCTTCATCACATAAACACTTCAATGGCTACAACTACGATTCCTGCCCCAAAACCGGTTATTAAAACCAATACAGGGGCGCTTGCAACACTGGTACTTGTGTTTTTTTTCTGGGGTTTTATTGCTGCCTCCAATAGTATATTTATTCCGTTTTGTAAAAACTACTTCAATTTAAGCCAGTTTGAATCTCAGCTAATTGGAACGGCTTTTTATGGAGCCTATTTTATTGGTTCATTATTATTGTATCTCTTTTCTGAAGCAAGAGGAAGCGACATATTAAATAAAATTGGATATAAAAAAGGTATAATTTTTGGGCTAATTATTTCTGTGGGTGGGGCTTTACTAATGATTCCGGCAGTTAGCGGTGAAACCCTAAAACCGATAGAAGAGAATATTGCTCAGATAAAATCCTTCAAGCCTGATCAGAAATTTGTTACTTCCGATAAGACAGTTGTCCTCAAAAAAGGTGAAGGCAATAAATATTCATTAACCGTAAAAAACGACGAAGCTGGAAAAAAGTTCTTGAGCGACCCCAATATTACTAGTAGTATGGATAGCGCTTTTGCCGCTGCTGCTGACACTAAGGTTGTGAACGGCGTTCCAGTTAAGCTAACTGCCCAGTTTAGCAGTGATAAAGTTGATACAGTTGTGGCAGCTTTAAAAGGGGAAAATGTTGCATTCGGTAACTTTACTTTCATACTGGTAGCACTTTTTATTATTGCTCTAGGATTTTCGTTGCAGCAAACATGCGCGCAGCCATTCGCAATAATTCTCGGTGATCCTGCAACTGGTTCCCACCGTTTAAATTTAGGAGGTAGTGTAAATTCATTTGGAACAACCGTTGGCCCTATTATAGTAAGCCTCTTTTTGTTTGGCACAGTTGATGTAGACCCGGACAACACTTCGGTATCATCTGTTAAAAGCCTGTACATGATTGTTGCTGCGGTATTTGCCCTCGTAGCAATTATTTTTGCTGTATCAAAGCTTCCTGCTGGCAAAAACGATGAGAAGTTTGAAAAAGCGGGCAAGGCTTCTCAGTCTTTATTGGTGATGACAGGCCTCATTATCCTAATAATTATTATCGGCCAGTTCAGCAATATTGCAAAAGCACCTTTACTAATTGCAACTCTAATTGTCGTATTGTTAACACTATTCTACTCTAACGGCAAAGCTTTGAAAAGCCCTGAAGGATGGGGTGCAATGAAGTACCCCCAATTAATTTACGGCATGATAGGCATATTTGTTTATGTAGGCGTCGAAGTTACGATTGACAATAACTTTGGGGCATTGTTAAAAACAAAAGGCTATTTAACTGCAGCAGGGCTTAACGAAGGCCAAATATCAAAATACATCTCTCTTTATTGGGGTAGCTTAATGATTGGAAGATGGACAGGAGCAATAGGCGTTTTCAATCTCTCGAAAACGGGAAAACGTATCGCAACAATCATAGTTCCGCTTCTTGCATTTGCCGTTGTATTGCTGGCTAACTGGCTCAAGGGTAATAACATTAATAACTTGCTACCTTACTCAATTTGCGTTATCATCGCTATTGCCGCATTTTTTTACGGGCAGGAAAAACCGGTTAAAACACTACTAACCCTTGCTTTATTGGCAACTTTTGCAATGGTATTTGGTGCGTTTACCAATGGAATAGTGTCTGTTTACGCATTTATTTCAGGCGGTTTATGCTGCTCAATTATGTGGCCTTGCATTTTCTCCCTTGGAGTAGCTGGACTCGGTAAATACACCAGCCAAGGTTCTTCTTTTCTTATAATGATGATTTTGGGTGGTGCAATCATTCCACCTTTCCAGGGAGCATTAGGCGATAATCCAGCAATAGGTATGCATCTTTCATATTTGGCAGCAGCACTTTGCTTTGCTTTCCTTGCTTTTTTAGCTTTAAAACTAAGAAGCGTACTTAAAGCACAGGGCTTAAACTTTGACGAACAAATTGGCGGCGGCCATTAATTTTAATTTTATATATTAAAGCGTTTTTTATTATGGCAAATACTGCAAAACCATCGTTAGAACCGTTAGCCATTGGTATTGATATTGGCGGCACAGGTACAAAATTTGGCATTGTTGACAGGGTGGGCAATGTACTTTTCTCAGGAGAAATATCTACCAGGAAGCATAAGGAGGTGGAAAGCTTTATAACCGAACTGCATAATGCTATTGCACCGCTTATTGCAAGCGCGGGTGGCGTTGGCCGTATTAAAGCCATTGGCATGGGGGCCCCTAACGGCAACTATTATACAGGCACCATTGAGTATGCACCCAACCTGCCATGGAAAGGTATTATACCACTGGCAAAACTGGTTGAAGATAAATTTCAGCTACCTGTTGTGCTTACCAACGATGCCAATGCTGCGGCAATTGGCGAAATGATGTATGGTGCTGCACAGGGCATGAAGGATTTTATTATGATAACCCTTGGTACTGGTGTTGGCAGCGGTATTGTAGCCAATGGTCAGCTTATTTACGGGCACGATGGCTTTGCAGGCGAACTTGGCCACACCATTATCATCCCCGATGGCCGTTACCATGAGGGTACGGGCAAATATGGGTCGCTGGAAAGCTATGCTTCCGCCACAGGTGTAAGGCTTACAACGCTTGAATTGCTGCGAAAAAGCAACCACCCCAGTGTACTGAGAGATATACCTGAAGAAGAAATTGACTCTAAAAAAGTATATGAAGCAGCTATAGCGGGCGATGAGCTGGCAAAAGACATTTATGAATATACCGGCAAAATACTGGGTATGGCGCTGGCCAATTTTGTAATGTTCAGCAGCCCGGAAGCCATTATATTGTTTGGCGGCCTTACCAAAGCGGGCGACCTTATTTTAAAACCTACCCGCGAACACATGGAAGCCAATGTTATTCAAATATTCCAAAACAAGGTTAAAATACTGGTTAGCCATTTAAAGGAATCTGATGCCGCCATACTCGGGGCCAGCGCCCTTGCATGGGAACTGAAATAACAAACAGTGTAACACATTGGTTAATAATACAAGGCCGGGCAATGCTCCGGCCTTTGTATTATTATGCTGCAGGTATGCAAAAATATGGCAAGGTTAAAGTGTTAAACTATCTGCCCAAACATACAGGTTTTACAGGCTGTTTACAATTGCTGGTTGATATGTAACCCTGCACTGCTGTTTAGTTACACGAAGCAGCCTAATAAATAATTTTAGGTATGTTAAGTAATTCTATACAATAATAACCTTACATTTACCTTAACAAATGCTGCCACTAAATGAACCCCTCAGTAAAACGGTTGCCACTGTTTTTGTTATTTTTAAGTATTTCCGCCAATATTTTTGCCCAAACGCATGGCAAAGTAATTGAACAGCTTACAGTTAAAAGTGCTGTGCTTGGCAGAGATGTAAAATATACAATTTACCTGCCTGCCGACTATGAAACATCTCAACGCAATTACCCTGTTGTTTATTTGCTGCACGGCTATACTGATGATAATACCGGCTGGCTTCAGTTTGGGGAAATAAACCGTTATGCCGATAAAGCCATTGACGATGGAACCATACCACCAATGATTATCGTAATGCCCAATGGAGACTCCAGCTTTTACATAAACTCCTACGATGGCAAAGAAAAATATGAAGATTTTTTTATCAAGGAATTTATGCCTGCTATTGAAAAAATGTACCACATTAAAGCGGAGAAAAGATACCGTGGTATAGCGGGCCTTTCAATGGGCGGGTATGGTACACTTATTTATGCCCTTAAATACCCCGACCTGTTTGCGGCAGCAGCGCCTTTTAGTGCCGCCGTTTGGGATGAAGCAACCATTACAGCCATGCCAGCCCAAAACTACGACGTAGCCTTTGGGCCTTTGTTTGGCAGGGGGCTAACAGGCAAAAACAGGCTTACACCAACCTGGTACAATAACTCAATACTTAATATAGTAGCTGACAAGCCAGCTGCCGAACTTAAAAAAGTGAGGTACTGGATTGATTGCGGGGATGATGATTTTCTTACAAAAGGCAATTGCCTGCTGCATATAGCGCTTGCCGAAAAAGAGGTTCCGCATGAATTTAGGGTAAGGGATGGTGCCCATAACTGGACTTACTGGCGCACCGGCATTACCGATGCACTGCATTTTATAGGTGATAGTTTTCACCAGAAATAATATCACAGATTAAAAACTACTTGAACTTTTAAACAAAGTATAAAACTTACTTAAACTACCAAATAACCGAAACTTATCAGATGGTTGGTACGTTTATAAATTAGGTGTTTTTCATAGGTTAGCAAGCCCCGGGTCAGTCTTGGCATGGGGCTTTATTATTTTGCCCCCTATTACAGCAGCAGAATAAAAAATTAAACTTCCTATTTTTGCGGCGGCACCAGCCAAAAGATGGTGGCCAAAATCAGTAGTTAACAAAAAACGGAATTGTACATTAAGAATGGAAATGATGAATAAAGAAATTTTAGCCCCTGACAGCAGCAACAATCAACCGGTAACTGATACCAAAAATACAGGGTTAACCATTTACGGCATACCCAACTGCGATACCGTACAAAAAACAATTGCCTGGTTTAAAGCCAACAATATAACGTTTGAATTTTACGACTATAAGAAAAACGGCATTACTACTGCTAAGCTAAGGCCCTGGTGCAAACAAAAAGGCTGGGAAGTTTTACTAAATAAGAAAAGCACCAGCTGGCGCGACCTGGATAAAGAGGCACAGGCAAACATTACAGATGCTAAAACAGCCATTGCTGTAATGGTAAAAACACCCAGCATTATTAAGCGCCCGGTGGTTGAAAAGAATGGCAAAATTGCAGCAGTGGGTTTTGATAAAGCGGTGTATGAAAAACTGTTTCTTTTATAGCCCCTGCCCCACTTACTGGCAGCCTAAAAAGCAAAAATGACCCTATGCTGATTGCCTAAAAAGTAAAATTTACCGCAACTCCAGCAGCTTAATTTTCAGGTCGGCCATCCCCTCGGTTGCAGGCTTTTCTATGGCGGTAAGGTTATACAAAGCGGAACCTGGCACCCTTTTATCTACAATAAACTTTGGTATGGGCCAGGGCGCGTAGTTTACAAGCCCCGCCGCAGGGTATACGGCTAACGATGTACCCACCACTAAAAAAATATCAGCGGTTTTTGTAAGTGCGGCAGCAGGTTCAATCATAGGTACCGCTTCCTCAAACCAAACAATATGCGGGCGCAGTTGCGCCCCGTCTGCGGCTTTATCCCCGTAATTAATATCACCCCTTATTTCTTGTATAAGGCGCTCATTTTTCTCACTGCGCATCTTAAATATTTCACCATGCAGGTGCAATATGTTGGTACTTCCGGCACGCTCGTGCAAATCATCAATGTTCTGGGTTATTATCTGCACATCAAAATAATCTTCCAACTCTGCCAAAATTTTATGGGCGGAGTTGGGCTGTGCAGCAGCGCAATCCTTGCGGCGCATATTATAAAACTCCAGCACCAACTGGGGGTTTCTTCGCCAGGCACCAGGGGTGGCAACATCCTCTATATTGTGGCCGTTCCACAATCCATCGCTATCGCGAAAGGTTTTTAAACCGCTTTCTGCACTTATGCCAGCCCCGGTTAGTACAACAAGTGTTTTTTTAGCCATAAATAAATTTACTACAAATTATGGCAGAGGTTAACTTGTACAAAGTTAAATACAAATGATTTTTTTGATGATGCACCAATCGTCAGGAAGCCATTGCATGCTGCGGCATATTTAGCAAAAGCTGCAAATTAAGCGGCACCTCAATGTTACTGCCACACTTGCAAACCACCTGTGTTAAAAAACGCCTCAGGTCGTCTCTTTCAAACTCTTTTGCTGAAAAAATCAACATACTCTGCCGGGTAAAATGCAGCGTTATATTATTGTTGAAACCATTAAAACTTATGCGGTTTAAGGTATTCAAATCCCGCTTACCGGGAAAGAGGCCACCCAAAATTATGTAGTGCCCATCAATGGCAAAAGCATCAGGCCTATGCTTGCGCACAAAAAAATTATACTCAAACTCAAACACCACTATCAACCAAAAAGGTAACGCCATTAATAACTGTTTGTGTTGATAATCAATTAGCAAAGCCAACGTCCAGTAGCAGGCAAACAACATGGAACTATACCTAAATTCTTTTCTAAGCCTTTTTAAAACCAACTCCCCCTGCAATTTTTTTTGCACAAGAAACCTTGACCAGGCAAGCCCCTGAAAAAAAAGCAGGATAGCTGCCGACCAAAATAAATACTGCATATAGGGATAACTATTTTCCATAAAAATGGCCGTCAACATACAAGCCACCAGAAAGAAAAAACTGATAAGGTATTTCATTGTCAAGGTTTTAGGCTATGCCGTACAAATGTAATAAAACTGCTATATCAATTAACCCTGCACAAAAAAATGGGTGAAAACACCTTTTCAAAATAAATTACGCATAGTTTTATGGTACAAAAAAAGCTAAAAACTGCTATATGATTTTTTATCAATACGATTCGCTTGATGAGATGAACAACCAGGTATCGGAGGTGGTTATCTCGCTGCTGCAAGAAAACAAAAAGGCACTTTTATGCCCTGCAACAGGCAACTCCCCAACGGGCATGTATAAAAAGTTAGTTGAAAAAAAAGACAGGTTTTCGGTTGAAGGCCTGCGTTTTATTAAATTGGATGAATGGTATGGCCCGTCAATGGATAACCCCGGCACCTGCGAGTATTATTTGCAGCAACACTTATTAAAGCCACTGAACATTAAGCCTGAGCAGGTTGTTGGTTTTACGAGTGATACACCAACACCAGAGGAAGAATGTGAACGTATACAAAATTATTTGAACGAGAACGGCCCTATTGACCTTTGCATACTTGGCCTTGGCAAAAACGGCCACGTAGCTTTTAATGAGCCTGCCGCCGAACTGCATGCAGGGGTACACGTTTCAACACTTACGCAGGAATCGCTTAACCATGGTATGGCAAAAATAGCCAACACCAAACTGGAGTTTGGCCTTACCCTGGGCATGGGCGATATTTTGCAAAGCAAAATGATTATTTTAATGGTTAACGGCCCCCATAAACGCGAGGTACTTAACAAGCTGCTTTCAAGTAACATTAATACAAACCTGCCAGCTTCTTTTTTATGGCTGCACCCTAATGTTTATTGCTACTATACCGATGAAGCGTAACTATTAATTGACAGATTATCACAAATAAAAAATACCGGTTGCTATCCGCAACCGGTATTTTTTATTATATCAATAAATTTAAGGCCGCCCTGCTTAACCATAAAAGGCGGCCTTGCTATAATTATTACTTACTGCCAAACTGAAGCCCTGCTATACCAATGGTAGCCGTTTCTTTATCCTTACGCTTGCTGGTAAAGTATAAAGTATGCATCCCGCCGCCGGTAACAGCTTCAAGGCTAATGCGCACTGCACCACCCTGGGCTTTTTTATCAGCAGGGGGTAATATACTGCCTTTGCCAAGCAACTTGCCGTTTTCAGCATCAAGGTGTACTTCAAAGTCAATACCATATATTGGTGCAGACTGCCAGCCCGCCAAAATGTTTACTGAACCGATGCCTGTAAGGTCAATACCTTCAATGGCAAACCAACCTGGCTGCGCTGGCGTAACCATGTAGTTTACATCGTTAAAGTTAGCCACTGTAAAGCCGCTTACTTTTTCTTTGCCTGTAAATGCAATGCCTGCGCCCGCAAGTGCTGCGCTGTTTCTGCCAGTAAGGGCTTTAATATTGTTACCGCCTTTATCAGTATAGCTTGCGGAGATAACCAAGGTTGTACCGGGCTTACTGTTTGCAGGCGGCACAATGGAGCCTGTTGCTGGTAACGAAGCCTTGGCAGCAGCTTTGTTGCTTAACCCAAGCACATATTGAATAATCTGCTGCAGGTCGCTTTCTGAAATATTTGGGTGCGCAGCCATTGCCACATCGCCCCATACACCGCTGCCACCTTTCCTTATCTTCTGGCTAAGGTAAGTAACGGCATCAGGGTTCTTTGCGTATTTGGCCGATACCAATGTAAAGGCAGGCCCTATTGATTTTTCTGCTTCTTTATGGCAACTCTTGCAATCAAGTGTTTGGGTTAACACCTTGCCTGCAATATTTGCACCCACACCATTTGCTGCAATAGCTGCTTTATCGTAGCCTTCTAAAAAGTCGGCGGATACGTAAAGGTTAGCAGGGTCAATTTTGCTGGTATCACCTTTATCGGTTACGGTTACTGTATAATTAACCGGCTGGCCAGGCAGATAGAATGATTTGTTGCCGCCCTTCAGTTCAATATGTACTTCGGGCGTTTCGTTGCCTGCATACACATCCACAGTACCACTGGTGGCAGAGGCACCTTTATCATCCTTCACCTCCACCGAAATTTTGTAATCACCGGCAGTGGTGTAGTTAAAATTAAGCACAGGCTCTGTGGTTTCCTGTTTGGTGCCATTGCCCAAATCCCATGTGTAAGTAACCTTATCATTCTCGGGGTCTTTGGCATCAACCGTAACCTTGCCAGCAAAAGGCAGAGCGCCAGTAGCTTTATCTACCTTTATCCCGGCAATTTTTGGAGGCCTGTTGCCAGCGGTAAACTCTATTACGCTTAAACCTGCATCAGGGTTTTTAGCAAACCAGCCTGTACCGTACTCCAGCAAATAAATTTTACCGTTGGGGCCAACTTCCATATCAATACAGTTATGCAGTTGGGTATGTTCCATAAACGGCTCCATTTTATCAAAATCGCCGTTAGGGCGCATGGTTACCACTTTTATCCAGCCGCGTATCCAATCATAAATAAACAGCTTGCCGTTGTAGTAGTCGGGCAGGCGAGTTTCTTTAGGATAAAGGTCTGGGTAATATACGGGGCCAGCCATTGCGTTACGGCCACCTGTACCCACTTCAGGAAAATCGGGCGAGTTGGCATAAGGGTACCATATAAATGCTGGTTGCGCTGGCGGCAACTCCTTTAAGCCGGTATTGTTTCTTGAATTATTAACGGGCTTGGCAGGGTCGTATGCAGGGCCATGCTCGCCGGTGGCGTAATTAAACTCGTGGTAAGCATAGTTGTTGCCTACAAAAAACGGCCAGCCAAAAAAACCTGCTTTGCGGGCCTGGTTAATTTCATCGTAACCGCGCGGGCCGCGTGTATCAAGGCTGTCGTTATTGGCATCGGGGCCAACTTCACCCCAATAAAGATTGCTGTTCTTTTGGTCAACAGATATGCGGTAAGGGTTACGGTTACCCATTACATATATTTCGGGCCTTGTATTAGGGGTGCCTTTAGGAAAGAGGTTGCCATCGGGTATGCTGTATGTTGCATCATCGTTCACCTTAATACGCATAATTTTACCACGCAGGTCGTTACTGTTACCGGAACTCCTCCTTGCATCATACTGCTGGTGGCCGGGTATATCATTTTGTGGTGAGAAGCTATGGCTTACAAACTGAACACCCGGTTCATCAAACGGTGTTGAGTTGTCCCCCGCTGAAAAATACAGCAGGCCATCGGGGCCAAAGGCGATGGAGCCACCGGTATGGCAGCATATTTCGCGCTGAGATTTCACCTCCAGTATTACTTTTTCCGATTTCAAATCAATAGTATCGTTGGCAAACGTAAACCTTGAAAGGCGGTTAACGGAGCTATCGGCAGGGCTGTAATACATGTACACCCAGTTGTTTTTGGCAAAATTGGGGTCTTTCGCCAGGCCAAGCAAGCCTTCCTCTGCATTTACGTTTGGGGTATGCACTGTTTTCCAGTACACATTTAAAAAGCCTACCTGCTTAATTTTCTTGGTTTCAGCCTTGTACAGCAATATTTCGCCGCGGCGTTGTACCACAAGTATATCCAGGTTGGGCAGCACGGTCATTTCTGTGGGCTCAAAAAACTCCCCTTGTGCCAGTACCACTTTTGCAAAACGGTCTTCTTCAGGGGCATATTCAGCATAAGCTTTGCTGTAATCAAGGTTTTTGTTATCGCCAATAGCATATAAAATACCGCCCAGCAAGTGTTTGGTATAATTATCTTCTGTGTACGATTCTGGCGTATGGCCCAATTCGGTATAAAAAGCTCGGCCACCATCATACTCATGGTACCAGGCCATTGGGTGGTCACCCATTTTGTGCCCGCCCTTGTAGGTGCTTTCGTCAATTTTAATCAATACGTGAATGGTGGAGTCAAGCGGTTTTCTAAAGCTATAAAACTCATCGGTGCGTGTCCATTGTGCAGGCAGGTGTTTAGTGGCACCAAAAGTCTGGTCTACCACATTTAGCGTGCCCTGCTGCACATTGGGAAAGCTGTCGTGAATACCGGGATGGTCGTAAAAATAATCCCCCACCAGGCGGCCATACCAGCCCCAGTCGTACTCGGTATCAGTTGCTGAATGTACCCCTGCATAACCGCCACCGGCCTGTATATACCTTTCAAAAGCGGTACGCTGGCGGTAATCAAGCACATTACCGGTAGTACATAAAAAAATAACAGCGCTGTAGTTCTTCAGGCTGTCTTCGTTAAAAATAGCGGCGTTTTCGGTAGTATCTACATCAAAGCCATTTTCTTTACCCAGCTTTTGAATAGCGGCAATACCGTTGGGGATGGAAGCATGGCGAAACCCCGTTGTTTTACTAAAAACAAGCACCCGCGGGTTACCGCTTCTCTTGGTGCTGCACGAAAAATAAACAAGAGCAATTACTGCTGCGAGCAGAACAGGAAAAAACTTTTTCATTGGCTGATATTAAACTTGATATATGTATTTTAAGCGTGGTGTTAAAAGTAAGTGTAATCGGTTACATAAGTGTTAAATGCAGTAAACATTTTATAAACGGCAGTAAAAACGTATTACAACCATGGCAAACATTCATTTTTAGTTTATGGGCTGTCTTACTGACTTCGGATAGCACATCGTTGTTTGATTTCGAATATTTCTGCTTTAACAGTTCAACGAAGCTTAAAATGCCAGCACAACACCTTCGTGCAAAGCCTTATCGTATTTTTTCTTGTCAAACTTATATAAAAACGGCGAGCGGTGTGCCCCTATCTTCCTTTGCTCATTCAGTTTTTTAATAATACCCAGGGATAACAGCTTTTTAGGAAAATTACGCCTGTCGAGCTTTTTACCCAAAATGGTTTCATACAACTCGTGTATTTCGGGCAATGTAAACTTTTCCGGCAAAAGGTTAAACCCAATGGGCTGATGATAAATTTGGGTACGTAGTGCCTTTAGTGCCTCAATGGTTATTAGCTTATGGTCAAATACCATTGGTGGCAGGGTATCAATATCCCACCACTCGCAACGCTCCGAAAAAAAATCAGGCCTCGGGGTTACTTTTGAATACTCCGTTACTGCATAATAACCAATGGAAAGTGTACGCTCCAGCAACCAATGGCCAGGTTTAACCGGCACTCCGCTTAATGTTTCAAGCAAATTGGTTTCATCCTGGCTGCGTACAGACCGGTCGGGCTCTCCAAATATTTTAAACTGGTGTAAAAAAATATTATCAAGGCCAGTACGCTCTTTTAATATCCTGTTGGCGGCATCCTGCAAAGGTTCTTCCCGCCGTATAAAGCCGCCTGCAAGCGACCATACGCCCCCTTTCCATTTAAGCAACAATACCTTTAACTGCTGCTCATGGTAGCCAAATATCACGCTGTCAATTGACAGGTGCTGCAAATAAATCGAATGCCCGTTTTCTATAAAATCTTTCACTTCTACCTGGCTGTTCATGGGTTAAAAATAAAAATTCTGCACAATTTATGCCTATTAATGTAAAATCCCTATCTTTATTGCGTATTTTTTACGGAATAGGGGACCATGATTTTGGCCTGGATTTTTTGCTTAACCTTATGCCGGTATTTGTTTACAAAAACATGCATAAATTGATGACAAAAAAATCTGCCAGAAGGTCAAAAAAAAGAACCAGGACAGAATCGTGGTAAAACGTACAAATTGCTTGATTGTTTGCAACATAGCCTTTTAAAATACAAAGTTGGTTATATAACCAGCTATGAATATTATTAAAGTTATTAAATGCGGAGGCCTTGCAAAACAACACACTATAACCGTTTTCAATACAATATAAAATAGTTTTAAAAAATCGCTGCCAACCAATTTATACCAATATTGGAATAATCAGACTTTATTTAAAGAAGAAATGAAATAAGCTATATGAAAAAAAAGAGCATCACCCCTTATATAA
>CAZRDD010000014.1:23184-23467 GCA_964598675.1 uncultured Parafilimonas sp. | reverse complement strand
CATGATGCAGCCATTATTGGCGGTGGACTTGCTGGTCTTACACTGGCCATACAACTGGCAAGACAGGAGCATCAAGTAGTCTTGTTCGAAAAAGAAGCATATCCATTTCACAAAGTATGCGGTGAATACATAAGCCACGAGAGCAGCCCTTTTTTACAAAGGCTTGGGTTGCCACTGGCCAATATGCAACTGCCGCAAATAAAACGGCTGCAGGTATCAGATGCCGGTGGCCGCATTTACAAATTCAACCTGCCGCTGGGTGGTTTTGGCATAAGCCGCTACA
>CAZRDD010000014.1:0-23174 GCA_964598675.1 uncultured Parafilimonas sp. | reverse complement strand
TGGAGAACCTGCTGCATAATACAGCAAAACAAAAAGGCGTTACCGTTATAACCCAAACCAAAATAAACGATATTGTATTTACCAACGACTGCTTTACCATTACTACAACCAATGGAAATTATACAGCCAAATGTGCTATTGGCAGTTTTGGCAAGAGAAGCAATATTGATGTTAAATGGAAACGCCCTTTTATAGCAGCCAAAGCCAGCAGGCTTAACAATTACATTGGGGTAAAATACCACATAAAATACCCGCATGAAGTGGGCCTGATAGCCTTGCATAATTTTACAGATGGGTACTGCGGCATATCTAACATTGAAGAGGGCAAAACATGTTTGTGTTATTTAACCACTGCCAAAAACCTGCGGCAAAATGGTAACTCCATTAAGCAAATGGAAGCCGCCGTATTGCATAAAAACCCGCAACTGAAAAACATTTTTCAGCACGCTGAATTTTTATACAAGGAGCCGCTAACCATATCGCAGGTTAGCTTCAGCAAAAAAAGCCAGGTAGAAAACCATGTACTGATGGCGGGCGATGCAGCCGGTATGATACCACCCCTTTGCGGCAACGGCATGAGTATGGCAATGCATGCCGGTATGCTTGCCTGTAACAACACACACCTGTACCTGCAACATAAAATTACCCGTACGCAAATGGAGCAGCGCTATACTACTGAATGGAAAACACTTTTTAGCAAAAGGCTTTTTACCGGCAGGATTGTACAAAGCATTTTTGGCGGAGATACCACCACGGCGCTGTTTTTGAAAGCGGTTGAAAAAAATGCATGGCTTGCACAAAAATTAATATCATCAACACACGGCACCCCATTTTAACCACTACTATGAGGCATTTGTGCAAACCATGCTGGTTTATTTTACAGGATATTGAAATAGCTTTCCACAGGTTTTTTATTTTATGCCACCGTAAGCGTACTGCCGCTAACGGTAACCGTATATTTTTTCAACGGGTCTGCAGCAGGCCCTTGTAAAACAGCCCCGTTTATTGCAAACTCGCTGCCGTGGCAGGGGCATTTAAACTTATCGCTGCTCTCATCGTACTTAACAGCACAACCCTGGTGCGTACAAACAAGGCTTAACGCCACAAACGAAGTACTGGCATTGCCATCTGCCACGCGGATTACAATTACGTTGCCGTTAACTTTTGCAGCACCTATTGCAGAAAGTTCTGTATCAAGGTTTGCGCTTATTAAAGGCGTGTTGCCATTGGTGTTGGTTTGCGTAGTGGCTGCCGACTTTGAGCATGCCTCCAACAAGCTGCCTGCACATAACAAGGATGCCATGCAGCTTAAATTGTTTAAAAAATCCCGACGTTCCATAGAGGTATTTTGTTTGATGAAAGGACTTTATGACACTAAAAAGTTTGCTTTACTTTTTTACCAACATTAAATGCCCTTGACACATTGAAGCCAAAATAAATATCGCCATTGCCCCAGGTGCCTGTTGTTTGTGCAATAAAGGCGGGGTCAACCATACCCTGCGAATTGGTAAAGTGCAACTGAAATACGTGCCCGCCGGTTTCAATATCAACACCGGCTGAAAAAGAATTGTGCACGGCAAAAGAGTTTACCTGGCCCGTTGGCAAATACATATAATCTGCCGTAAGGCTTAGCCTGCGGGTTATTTTTAGCCTGCCACCAAGGCCCACTGCAAATACATTATTTTTATCAGCAGTGGTGGGTACCAGGTTGTAGTGCAGCCAAACCTGTGTAAGCTGTAACGACAGGTTGCGGCTGAACTTGCGGGCTATCAGCAGCTCCGTAGCGTAGGTTGTGCGGTAACGCGCATCTAAATAAGGTTTATCATCATACTTTAGCGACTTGTAATAAATGCCGCCAAAAACATCCAACGTAACGGGTATTATATTGTCTTCCGTTTGGCGTATTAGTTTATACTTAATATAGCCATCAAATGTTTTTTCAAAACTGCTTCTGCCAACGCCTACTGAAAGGCGGCTGGTAATGCCGTAATCAAAGCCAAAACGTACCGAAGCATTATCTAAACCAAAAAGGTTATAAGCCCCCTGGTTTAGTGTACCAAACCGGTGCTGTATCATAAAATTCAATACATTTTTTGCAGGTGCTTCAATGGATTGTGTGTTGATTATTTTAGTGCCTTTAAACGTACCTGTAACTGGTATTGATTTTTTGGCGGTAGCCATAGAATCGTTGAGCATATTCAATAATGAATTGTCCTGCGCTTTTGATGGCAACACATGCAATGCAGCAATAATAACAACTAAAAATTTTAACAAGCGCATACTCTATTTGTTTCGTGGTTTACAGTTTACAGTGATGTGTACATCTATCTTTTGCGCAATCTTATCCTTTACCAGGCCTGGTATAGTAATATTAAAATCGGCAGGTACCAGTTGAAAAAAAGCTTTACCAGTAAGCACCCCATTGGTTAATTGCAATGTTGCCGAGGTGGATATACTTTTGGTTACGCCATGCATCGTCATGTTACCTGTTACATGTACCGTTGCTTCTTTACCATTGTTAACATCTACATCGTCGGCATAAGCGCCAGTAAATGTGGCTTTAGGGTATTTATCACTCTCCACATAGTTCTCATTAAAATGCTCCTGCATCAGCTCTTTGGTAAACACAAAACCATTAAGCAACATAGAGAAGGCCAGGCTCTTTTTTGAAACATCTACAACCGCATACACCTGGTTGTTTTCTGCCTTAATATCTTCAAAAGATGTTTTTGAATAGAACCCGGTAAAACCCGAAGTAGTAAAATACAACTGGGCATGCCCTGTGCCAATAACAGCAAGCATTACACACAGGGTTAATAACTGTTTCTTCATATACTAATTTTAATTGCTGAATAATTTTAATTGTAACTGTGCCTTAATTATTTGGAGTGCCTTCGTTAATCCATGCTTTGATGATAGCAATATCACAGTCGGACAGTTTACCCCCGTTGTAAGGCATGGGTACAACACCTGCCGCATGTGTAATGGCTGCCACCAGCTTGCCGTTTGAAACCTGCTTTACCACGCTGCTGTAACCATCCAGGCTTACACCACCATTAACAATACCATTGGCATGGCAACTATAACAGTTGGCAGTTAGTATGGGCAGCACGTTTGTTGAATACTTCATACCCGCAGTATCGCAGGTTACAGTTACCTGCCCCTTCAACACATCTTCGCTCTGCTTTGAGCAGGATACCAAAACAACGCCTGTAACCATCACCAATAAAAAGAACGTTTTTACCCGGTTTACTAAACATTTCATCATTTATTACATTTATTTTATAACACAATCAACAAGGTTTACATCCATCAAAAAGCCACTGCACTTACCTTTTATTACAGCTTCTTTATTTTTTTGAATGGCAGAAAAAACCTGCACACTATCCATTGCCATGGTACAGTTAATACCGCCGCCGCCGTTGGTGTTGAGAAAAACAACCGGCTTCTGCCCGCTTATCGCTACATCAAGCACAACACCTTTTACTTCCAATATTTTATTTACATATTTTTTGTTTGCAAGATTTTCATCTTTAATAAAAGCCGCGTACAATGAATCTGCCGTTAATACAATTTCTGTTTTCTTATCTGCGGCACTGGTATGCGGCCTGCTGTATTGGTAAAATGCGTACACAGCAGCAATGAGCAGGCATAGCATGGCCAGTGACAGAATTATTTGTTTTTTTCTGTTCATGTTCTTTACTTAAATGTTTAAATTATCAGGGTAGCTTTCGCGTAAGGCTTAAATACAAGCCTGTGCTGGATATAGAAATATTACCAGTGCCAACGCCAGCCAATGGCAGCTTCATATACGGTTCAATCCTAAAATTGGTTTTTGCCCCCAGAGAATGTTCAAAGCCCGCACCTATATTAACAATGGAAAACCAGTACTTTAATGATTTGTTTGTGGAATAAGTTTTGTCATAATAATTGGCACCCCAATAGTAACCGTAATTATAATACTCATTACTCATAAGGTATGAGGATAAACCAGCCACTGCATAAAACCTGTTGTGCTGACTGTTTTTGAAAGTGTAGCGCAGGTTTAACGGTATTTCGGCCATTTTGCAGTAGCCATCCACATCAACCAAATTTATATTATTGCCATATGGCAACTTGCTTTTGTCAAAATATTTACCTGCGGTATAGTAGTTTTTTTTATCGAACAACAAACCGGTTTCAATACTAAACTTGTTGTTTATGTGATAGCCTAACAACAAACCCGCACCCACACCTATTGTAGATGTTTTTTGAAAATGGATAAAACTTACATCAGGCGAAACAGACAACCCAAGGTAGAAATACCTGCTGGTCCTCTCTTTTTCGTTGTTTTTGTTTTGCCCAGGCTTATTAACAGTATTTACGTTTTCAGCAGGGGGATTAAGAACGGGCTGTTTACTATCGGTAACAAACTGCTTATTATCAGTATTAACAAGTGTATCGCCGCCAGTATTGTTGTTTGCCTGTGGCAAAGGGGCATCAACCTTTTTACCATCCTTCAGCCAACCTTGTTTTATGGCACTAACTTTATCAACAGGCGATTTATCAACATCACCAACATTTGCTGCAACGGCGGGTACTGTGCGGCTGCTAAATTTAAACGAAGCAGGGTCCCGCACCCCCGCACGGGCCCTGATGTTTACGTTATTTCCTGCTGCTAAAGCCTGCCTAACATTCGTATGATTAGTCTTCTGTTCTGCTGCCAAACTTTTGCCTTTACTTACATTTGTCTGAAGTTCATTTTTGGTGTTTGTATTCTCCGGGTTGGTTGCAACGGCTGTTTGATTTGTATGGTTAACTTCTTGTAATTGTTTAGTGTTTTGTGTTACGGCAGTGGCGGCCTGTGGCTGTACTGTTTTGGTAACGATGCCGGGATTACTTTTTGGCGCTTTGTTGCTAAGTGCATTCCACATATTATGGGCAAACCAGCCCAAGGGTATAAGCAGCAGCCAGGCAAATACAAACCACCTGCGCCTTTTCTTGCCTTCCGCCGTCGTGGCTGGTGGCTGTTCGTCTGCGTCGACCGCAGCCTGCACATCATCCCATGCTTCGGCCTCCGTTGTATCAATCTGATACTTTTCGGCCGCTTCGCGGAACAATTCGTCTATATCATCACTTTTTATGTAAAACATAAAACGTTGCCATTATTATCTTTCACAAGATATTTTTGTAAAAATGCTTTTGCTTTTGCCAGGTTAGATTTTGATGTACCCACCGATATGCCCAACATTTTTGCTATTTCCGGGTGGGTATACCCATCAATAACATGCAGGTTAAACACCACCCTATAAGCCGGGCTAAGCTTGCGCACAAGGCTTATAAGTTCCTTGTAGGCCATATTCTGCTCCCCGCCTGCACTGCTGTCTTTTTTGTTCCAGGCTTCATCTGGTAATACTATATGATCCGGCACCAGGCTTTCGCGCAACATAAAATCAATAGAAGTATTAATTACAATCCGTTTCATCCACCCCATCAGCATCACTTCCACATTATCTTTATCCCGTATCTCAAAAGTTTTAAACGCTCTGAATATTTTTATAAATGCATCGTTGGCGGCATGGGCTGCATTATCGTAAGAGTGCACATACCTGAAAGATGTTTTTAAGGCAAAGCCAAGATACCTGTCATAGATCGTCTTCTGACACCGTGCATCGTTTTCAGCACATCCACGTATTATGGCTACCAGGTCTGTCAAATGAAAGGTTCTTTAATGTTTATATGAGGAGAAACCTGTAACGTTTATTAAAGGTTGCCTGCCCGGGTGGCTTTTTTTTAAAAATCCTAAAAATATCCGCAGGCCAGTATTTAACAAACTGTAGAAGCGTTGCGGATGCAGGGCAATAATCCAACCAGCACTGCTGCCAACCAAAGCTACAAATTAAAAGTGCCCGTAACCTTGCTTAAACCGGCGTAATGTACCCCTACAATAAAAAATGTGCTGTTTTAGGCAGCACATTTTTAAAGAATATCCCAATATAAGATTATTGCATTTTAAACCCTTCCAAAAACTTGGTGGTAAAGTTGCCTTTTCTAAAATCTTCGTTCTGCATTAACTGCAGGTGAAAAGGAATGGTTGTTTTTACCCCTTCAATCACATACTCGCTAAGGGCGCGGTACATGGTGCTTATAGCTTCATCGCGGGTACGCGCAACGGTAATAAGCTTACCAATCATGGAGTCGTAGTAAGGCGGTATAACATAGCCCGCATACACATGGCTATCCACACGTACGCCATGGCCGCCGGGCGTATTTAACGAAATAATTTTGCCTGGCGAAGGGCGGAAATCGTTATACGGGTCTTCGGCGTTTATGCGGCATTCAATAGCATGGTTTTGGGGTTCGTAGCTTTCGCCCGAAATCTTCTCGCCCATGGCTATTTTAATCTGCTCTTTTATAAGGTCAAAGTTTATCACTTCTTCTGTTACGCAATGCTCCACCTGTATACGGGTGTTCATTTCCATAAAGTAGAAGTTGCGGTGCTTATCCACCAAAAACTCAATGGTACCCACGCTTTCGTAATTGATGGCGCTGGCCGCTTTAATGGCAGCATCGCCCATACGCTTGCGAAGCTCAGGTGTCATAAAAGGGGAAGGTGATTCTTCCACCAGTTTCTGGTGCCTTCTCTGTATGGAGCAATCCCTTTCGCTAAGGTGGCAAACGGTGCCGTATTGGTCGCCCGCTACCTGTATTTCAATGTGGCGCGGCTCTTCCACAAACTTTTCCATGTAAATGCCATCGTTTTTAAACGATGCACCAGCTTCGGCCTTTGCTGTGTTGTAAGCCCTTTCCATCTCGCTTTCTTCCCAAACCACGCGCATACCCTTGCCACCACCACCGGCGGTTGCTTTTAGTATTACCGGGTAACCTACCTCAGCCTTGGCAAGGTACTTGGCCTGTTCCAGGCTTTCCAGCAAACCACCGCTGCCCGGCACTACCGGTACACCGGCTTTAATCATGGTTTCTTTGGCGGTTATTTTATCGCCCATGGAATTAATCATGTGTGGCGTGGGCCCAATAAACTTAATACCATGGCCTGCGCATATCTGCGAAAATTTAGCATTTTCGGCCAAAAAACCATAACCGGGATGTATTGCATCGGCATTGGTAATTTCAGCAGCAGCCATTATGTGCGGTATATTAAGATAGGAGTCGGCACTGGCGGGCCTGCCTATACAAACGGCCTCGTCTGCAAAACGCACATGCAGGCTGTCTTTATCGGCAGTTGAGTAAACAGCCACGGTTTTAATGCCCATCTCCCGGCAGGTTCTTATTACACGCAGGGCAATTTCGCCACGATTGGCTATCAGTACTTTTTTGAACATTTCTTCTGATTTGAAAATTTGTAAGCAACAGTCATTGCCCATTGTCCATGGGCGTTAGGCTATGGACTATGAACCTTACACTACAATGTATTAAGCAGGGTCAACCAAAAACAGCGGTTGGTCAAATTCAACGGGGCTGGCATCATCAACCAGAACTTTTACAATTTTACCGCTTATCTCGCTTTCAATTTCGTTAAACAGTTTCATTGCCTCAATAATGCACAATACTTTACCTGGCGCTATTTCATCACCAATTTCGGCAAACACTGGTTTGTCGGGTGATGAGCGACGGTAGAATGTACCAATCATTGGGCTTTTAATTGTTACCAGGTTATCGGCTTTAGGCGCAGCAGCTTCAGCCACGGGGGCGGGAGCAGCGTAACCTGCCGGGGCAGCAGCCGGTAACGGCGCCGGGGCATACATTGGCGCGGCAGAAGGCGCAGCCATTATAGTTTGTATACGCTCTTCCTTTTGCTTGATGGTTATTTTAAACTCACCTTCTTCTATACTCAACTCCCCAATATTACTCTTGTTAATTATCTTTATTAACTCTTGTATTTGCTTGAAGTCCATATTTCAGATTTTGGAGTTTTAATTGATTTTTACCTGTTTTTAGCTGTAAAAGGGGGGCAAAGTAGCCATTTTTTTGCAAAAAAAGGTATTTTTTGGTTTTTTTTGAAATTGTGAAAAAGCCAGCTTTTATTATTGTTTAAAAAATTGGCAGTAAAACAATCTTTTAATTACACACTGGCCCGTATTTAACGTGTAACCAATAAGGTATGTATATAACAAAAGGCTGTTACCTTCTACTGACGGTAACAGCCTTTAATTATTTGAGTGTTATTCTTTAACCCTTTCTACGTAGTCGCCGGATTTTGTATTAATGCGTATAAGTTCGCCATCGTTTACAAACAGGGGTACGTTAACGGTAGCGCCTGTTTCAATGGTAGCCTGTTTGGTGGCACGGGTGGCAGTATCGCCTTTTACGCCTGGCTCACAATATGTTATCAACACAACAATTTTTTCGGGCAACTCTGCACCAATAGGCTGTTCAGTTTCGGTATTAATGTACACAAATACCTCACCGCTCTCTTTTAAAAACTGGGGTGCATCAATCATTTCTTCTGCCAGAGCAATCTGTTCAAAAGTTTCGTTGTCCATAAAGTTATACCCGCTTTCGTCTTTATACAAATACTGGTATGCTTTCTTTTCAACACGTACCGGGTAAATGGTTTCACCACTGTTCCATGTTTTTTCAATGGTACGCTTATTGTCAACGCCTTTTAATTTAGCCCAAACCTTGGCAGCAGCCCTGGCTGTTTTATTTTCGCCAAATTCAACAACGGAATAAAGGCTTCCGTCAAGCTTTAAAATCATGCCGCGGCTTATATCTGCTGTATTTGCCATATAGATGTTTATTTTTAGAGCCGCAAAAGTAGGGATTAAGGGCGAAATATAAACTTTCCCTTTTTTTTACCCAAAAAAAGACCTGCATTGCCCTGCCTGCTTCAAAAATTGAGGGCGCTAAATAGTGAAAAAATTCAATTTTTTGCCTTAAAAAACAGCTAAAAATTTAATGTGTGAATAAATAAATAATTATATCTTCGTTTCGTCCATTGAGCAGTTGTTCCATTTTTCCTGAACGTTTCCAGCTAAATGTTTTTGGGTTTTGGTTACTGTTAGCTATGGGTTTTTAACTCACATAATTTTAAACAAATGAACATTTACGTTGGAAATCTTAACTGGAGCATGACCAGTGATGACCTGTACAATCTTTTTTCACCCTACGGAGAAGTTGTTTCTGCAAAAATCATCACCGACAAATTCAACAACAACCGCAGCAAAGGCTTTGGTTTTGTTGAAATGAGCGATGATGCTGCTGCAAAGCAGGCTATCAGCCAGTTGCACGAAACTGAAATTACCGGCCGTAAGATTGTTGTAAACGAATCAGCTCCACGCCAGGAAGGCGAAGGCGGCGAAGGCGGTTACAAGAAAAAGAGCTTTGGCGGTGGCGGCGGCGGTTTTAACCGTGGCGGCGGCGGCGGCGGATACAACCGTGGCGGCAGCGGCGGTGGTGGTGGATACAACCGTAACCGTGGCGAAGGCGGCGGCAGCGGTGGTGGATACAATCGCTATTAATTTTCGAAAAAACATGTTATTTATAAGTCCTGTATAATTTACAGGACTTTTTTATTTATAACAGGAGCCCGCATAAAAAATCCGGGGGTGATTAACCGCCCCCGGATGGTATATAAAATTAGCTGTTACGCTTTATTTATACTTTGCTGCACTCTTTAAATATCAATAGCCTCGCCATAAGCCACTGCTGTTGCTTCTTTAACCGCCTCGCTAATAGTTGGGTGCGGGTGTATGGCATTTAATATTTCGTGGCCGGTAGTTTCAAGCTTACGTGCCGTAACCACCTCGGCTATCAGCTCTGTTACGCTGTAACCTATCATGTGTGCGCCAAGTAATTCGCCATACTTAGCATCGTAAATCATCTTTACAAAACCTTCGGTAGCACCTACTGCACTGGCTTTACCACTGGCAATAAAAGGAAACTTACCTACTTTAATGTCAAAACCAGCCTCTTTTGCAGCTTTCTCAGTATAACCAACGCTGGCTATTTCGGGTGTGCAATAGGTACAGCCTGGTATATTGCCGTAATCAAGCGGCTCGGGCTGGTGGGCATATTTTTTCTCCAGGTAGCCAATGGCTTCGGCGGCCACAATGCCTTCTTTGGTCGCTTTATGTGCTAAAGCAGCATTGGGGGTACAATCGCCAATGGCATAAATACCCGGTACGCTGGTTTGTAAAAATTTATCAGTAACTATTCTGCCCCTGTCGGTTTTAATACCTGCTTCTTCAAGCCCAATATTTTCAATATTGGCAACCACACCTACAGCGCTTAAAACAACATCGGCTTCCAGGGTAATGGTGCTGCCGTCCTGCTTTTTAACCAAGGCTTTTACACCGGCACCGGTAGTATCAACGCTTTCTACTGATGAGTTGGTAAGCACATCAATGCCTTGCTTCTTAAACTGCTTTTCCAGCTCTTTAGATATATCTTCATCCTCAACAGGCACAATGCGTGGTAAAAACTCCACAATGGTTACTTTAGTGCCCAGGCTGTTGTAAAAATAGCCAAACTCAACGCCTATAGCGCCACTGCCTACAATTATTATGCTTTTAGGCTGCGTAGGTAAAACCATTGCTTCGCGGTAGCCAATTACTTTTTTACCATCCTGTTTAAGGTTTGGCAATTCGCGGCTGCGGCCACCTGTAGCTATAACTATATATTTACCTTCAACAATTTGCTTTGTACCGTCTGCGGCTGTTACTTCCACCTGGCCTTTGGCTTTAATTTTGCCATAGCCCATTACCACATCAATCTTGTTTTTGCGCATTAAAAACTGCACGCCTTTGCTCATTTTATCGGCAACGCCGCGGCTGCGCTTAATAATGGCACCAAAATCGGCCGTGCCGGTGGCATTTATACCGTAATCAGCACTGTGCTTCAGGTATTCGTTCACCTGCGCACTTTTAAGCAACGCTTTTGTAGGTATACAGCCCCAGTTAAGGCAAACACCGCCCAGGCTTTCTTTTTCTATAATCGCAACTTTAAAGCCAAGCTGAGAGGCGCGGATAGCTGCGGGGTAACCACCCGGGCCGCTGCCTAATACAATTACATCGTATGCCATAGTTTTTATTTTAATGGTGCATTGAGTCAATGGTCATTAAGCCTGACAGTGTAAGTCTTTTTTTGCCGTTCATTACGGCTTACAGGCTGGCGGACTGAATGACTACTTTATTTGCGGATGCGAAAATACTTGCAATTATGCAAACCGCAAAAGTGCAGATTTTGCGTACCCGTTAAAATACCACCTAAAAATAAGCGAATACTTGTTTTATTGACGAATTGTAGGTAATTTACTTGCGAAAACAGCAATAACTATAGCCCGGCATAGATAATCTAAAATTCAAAAATCTGTACCATAATCATATTTTAGTTCAGCTTTATAAGGCAAGCCCTTTATTGTTAATAGTATATTAGTTTTTTACATATTGGCTTATTTGTACATACTTCATTAATAATAAAACAGCCCCCATGGCAGCATTAGATGACATTGAAAATGACAAAGCTTACAAGTATGCCTACGAGCTTATTTCGGAGGGTAAAACCGCCGAGCAAGTAAGGGATGAGCTTATAGCCCAGGGTGTAGAAAGCAAAAGAGCAGCCTTTATAGCCAACGATGTTAGTAAAAGTTACCCCGAGCTTGAACTTAAAACAGGCAAAAAAAACATGGCATGGGGGGCTGCCCTGTGTACAGCAGCCATTATTGCAACAGTAATTAACAATAACAGCCAAAAAAGCCATGTGGCGTACCTTATAGCCTGGGGCATTATTGCAACCGGGGCATTTTTTTTTATAAAAGGGCTATCGCAAAGGGTACATGCAGCCTCCATTAAATAACATGCGTTTAAAATTACTAACATAAGCCTCAATTGCTTAAATATTGCACACCTGCTTTAAAATATTGGTTTTGCCACTTGCCGGGCTTGTTTCGCTTACCTCTTACCCGTTATATTACAGTTTAACCATTTTCAAACACAAAGGCATACTTAGCCAAAAATTATTAATTGCCGCTTGCTTTATTTAGAAAATACTTAAAACAAAGCCCTTTTTTCTTCGAATTATAATTTACGGGGGCATAATTTTTTGCCATCCCCATTTTTCCATTATCTTCACGCTGCCTGATGATTGCCTGCTGTATACTTTAAACAAACCTCCTTAAGTACGCTTTAATATGGACACGTATTCAAATAGCGCATTGCAGCAATTTAGAAACCTGGTGGGCATCCGCTTCCAGTTATACAACAGCCTTTTTACCTCCCTGCCATTTCACCGCATTGAAAAAACAGGGGTACTGCTGTCTATGTTTTTACTGCATTGCGAGGAAGGTTACCGCAAAGGCGACAGCCCGGTTGAAATTGTAGAATCATTTCTTAAACAATACACCACCTACCATAAAGAGCAGGAATTTATCGACATTCTTTTTCGCTTCGTACAATTTAGCGAAAGGCAGGTGGTTTTATTTGATGCCCTGGAAGATGCAGCTTTTACCAAAGTACACGATGTTAATGGCACCGGCACCCTTAAACACCTGCAAAGCGAAGTAGCGCAAACGCAGAAAAAAGAGGAACTGCTGGAAAAACTGAAAGACTTTTCCGTACGGTTGGTACTAACCGCCCACCCAACCCAGTTTTACACTGGCGAAGTACTTGGTATTATAAACGACCTGTCAAAAGCACTGGAGCATGAAAATGCCGCTGTAATTAATACATACCTGCAACAGTTGGGGCGTACCCCTTTTCTCAAAAAGCAAAAACCTACCCCTTACGATGAAGCTGTTAGCCTGGTATGGTTTCTTGAATACATATTTTACCATACCGCCGGCCGTATTGTTACCAGCCTTAAAAGCGAGTACCCCGAACTGGATACAAGAACGAACCCCGTAATAGCCATGGGCTTTTGGCCTGGCGGCGACAGGGATGGCAACCCCTTTGTAACATCGGACATAACGCTAAAAGTGGCCGATGAACTGAGAAGGGCAGTTTTACGCTGCTACTACCAGGATGTACGCAGGCTTAAACGCAGACTTACTTTTAAAAATGTAGAAGACAGGATTATTGACCTGGAGATAAAACTATACAATAACCTTTTTGTACCCGGTAACGAAGCCAACCTAACCAAACAGGAAATATTAGATACACTTACCGAAGTACGCGAAACAATTATTGAGCAGCACAACGGCCTGTTTCAGCCACTTGTAGAAAACCTTATTAGCAAGGTAGAAACCTTTGGGCTGCATTTTGCCAACCTGGATATTCGCCAGGAAAGCACTGTGCATGGCAAAACACTTGAAGCTGTTGCCGAAAAAACAACCGCCCTGCCAGACAATTACAGCCAGTTGAATGATGCAGAAAAAATAGAAGCCATTTTTAATATACAGGAAACGGTAAGCCCCGAAGTGCTTGACAGCAGCCTGCTGCGCGATACTATACAATCTGTGCTGGCAGTAAAACACATACAGCAGTACAATGGCCAACTTGGTTGTAACCGTTATATAATAAGCCAATGCAACAGCGCCTTAAATGTAGTGGAAGTTTTTGGGGTGTTTTTACTTGGCGGCTGGCAAAAAGAACAGCTTAGCGTTGACATTGTACCCCTTTTTGAAACCATTGACGACCTTGGTGCAGCATCGGCCATTATGGAAACCTTGTACACCAACAAAACATACAAACAGCATTTACAAAAACGCGGCAATACACAAACCATTATGCTGGGCTTTAGCGATGGCACCAAAGATGGTGGTTACCTTACCGCCAACTGGAGCATTTATAAAGCCAAACAGCAGTTAACTGCAATATCAAAAAGATACGATATCAGTGTAGTATTTTTTGATGGCCGCGGCGGCCCGCCTGCAAGGGGTGGCGGCAAAACGCAGAAGTTTTACGCATCCATGGGCAAGGATATTTCGAATAAAGAAATACAATTAACCATACAGGGGCAAACCATCAGCTCAAACTTTGGCATTATTGATGCTGCCCAGTATAATATTGAGCAGCTTATACATGCAGGCATTTCAAATGCACTGTTTGCCAGCAACCACACCACCTTCAGCGCCGAAGAAGAAAATTTGATGCAACTGCTTGCCGATGAAGGGCTTAAAAGCTATGTTGAATTAAAAAATCACCCTTATTTTGCTGAATACCTGGCACATGCAAGCCCGCTTAGGTTTTACTCCGAAACCAATATAGGCAGCAGGCCCGCCAAAAGGGGCGGCTCGGCAAAGCTGTCTTTAAAAGACCTGAGGGCTATTCCATTTGTAGGTGCCTGGAGCCAGCTAAAACAAAACCTTACCGGTTATTATGGTGTTGGCACAGCCCTTAAAAAAATGGAAGACGAAGGAAGGTGGGCCGAAGTAAAAAAACTGTACAAACACTCACTGTTTTTTAAAACATTGATGGATAACTGCGAAATGGCCATGAAGAAAAGCTTCTTCCCGCTTACTGCCTACCTGGCCAACCACCCAACCTACGGCGAGCTTTGGCACAAAATGTACCAGGAGTTTGAACTTACGGTACAATACGTACTTAAACTATCTGGTAATACAGAGTTAATGGAAGACTACCCGGTTGACCAGCTATCCATAAGCATGCGAGAAAGGATTGTACTGCCACTATTAACCATACAGCAGTTTGCCCTTGCAAAAGTGCGTAATATTGAGGAACAACTGGTACAACCACCCGTAAAAGCACAATACGAAAAACTG
Organism: uncultured Parafilimonas sp.; assembly: GCA_964598675.1. Lineage (GTDB taxonomy): Bacteria > Bacteroidota > Bacteroidia > Chitinophagales > Chitinophagaceae > JABDFW01. Next base: position 8,515 of record CAZRDD010000014.1, on the reverse strand, counting down.
GCCATGCGTTGCTCATTCGGCATTATTAATGCTGGCCGCAATTCGGCTTAAACCATACTACATTCAATATAGCTACCAGTATAATGCTTTATAAAACATTATACTGGTAGCCGTAGGTGTATTATTATTTTTACTTATTCCAAAACAAGCAATAATCCATCTTTAGTATCAATGTTTTTACTACCTTGGTGTAGTTTTAATCGTGATACCCCCATTTTTTGTCAATGCCCCCCAAAAAAACAGCGTTATTGCTTGTTGTATTGTTAAACGTTTTTTGGGCTTGTGCGCAAAGCACTGGCCAAGTAATTGTTTTGCAAAACAAACAGGTGGCAAACATGATTGGCAAACAGGTATCTTTTTTTGAGGATAGCACGGCAAGGCTTACCATAACCGATATTACTACTCCCGCCATTCAGCAAAAATTCAGGCAACATCCACATTACTCTTACGCGCGCAGTGTATCGGGCAACACTGTTTGGTTTAAAATAGTTTTACAAAACAAAACAGGCAAAAGCACCTGGCTTGAAGCCGGGGGGCCTTACAGTTGCCAGTATATTGATTTTTACAAGCCCGATACAGCCGGACAGTATGGTGCCGCCATATTAACCGGCAGCAAGCGGCCAGAAGCAAATAAGCCATACCCGGTAAATTTTTACTGGCTGCCACTTTCTGCGTCAAAAGACACCACCGTTAAAACATATTATGTAAAAATGCAAAGCACCCGCGATGCTGAATATATTTTTATTGCAGGCACAGTTGCAGCCCTGTACAAAGGCAGGCAGCTGAACGATTACCTTACCGCAGGCTTTGTAGGCATAATGCTGATAATGATATTCTATAACATTTTCCTGTTTTTTGCCACCAGGCAGTCTATATACATTATTTATGTTGGTTATTTAATTACTACACTTTTCAGCACCTGTTATATCAGCAATTACTCTCTTTTTCCGGTAAACAGTTGGTTTGATACGCATTTTTCAACATGGATAAACATTGCTTTTATATTCGTAGGCTGGTTTGCCTCATCCTATTTAAACCTCAAAAAAAACTACCCGCTGATATTTTGGGTTATGTGGTCACAAATTGTCCTGCTGTCATTTGTGTTTCCCATAATGGTAATGGCTGGCGTAAAACCTGCGGATTTTACGTTGCTTCACAACGTGGTGCTGTTCATGTTTTACATTACTTTTTTAGCCAGCAGTATTTATTTGTACGCACAAGGCGGCAACGTGGCAAAGTATTATTTCTGGGGATGGATATGTGCATCCGTTAGCCTCATTATCCTGCAGCTTGAAACCCATAACCTTATACCCTACCATTTACTAATAAGAAACATCCTTTACTTTGGCGTGGTGCTGGAGGTGTTGATGTTTGCCTTTGCCCTGGGTGAAAGGCTGAACACTTTAAGAGACGAAAAGGAGAAAGCGCAGGCAGAGTACATTCAACTGGCAAAACAGCAAAAAAGAGAGCTTGAAGAAAAAGTAGAGGCCCGCACAAAGGAGTTGCAGGTACAATCAAAATACCTGGAGGAAGTAAACGCGACCAAAGATAAGCTGTTTTCCATACTCGGACACGACCTGCGGGGGCCTATTGCTAACCTTAAAGGCATGCTTGACCTTGCAGCATCCAACGACATTTCGGGGGAAGACTTTCTGGAGCAAACCCCAGTGCTTAGCCGTGCCGTTGATAATGTTTTGTATATTCTTGAAGACCTGCTGCAATGGTCGTACGCACAACGAAAGGGCATTAAAAGCTTTCCGGTTGAAATTGACCTGCATACCATTACTAACCAAAAACTGGAAGTATTTAAAGAACTTGCCGCTGCAAAAAAAATAACACTGGTTAATACCGTGCCACCAAAAAGCATGGCCTTTGCTGACGAAAACCAGGTAAAACTAATACTGCGTAACTTAATAAGCAATGCCATTAAATTCACCCAGCCTGGCGGCAGCATACACATTTCGTCCGTTTCCACCCCCAATACATTGCTCGTTTCAGTAAAAGATACCGGCAAGGGCATGAACGAAGAAGAAATGAATAAACTGTTTAAAGCCACCACAAACTTTACCACTACAGGCACCGCAGGCGAAAAAGGCATTGGCCTCGGCCTGCTGCTTTGTAAAGAGATGGCGGAAAGCAATGCCGGTAAAATTTGGGTAGCCAGCAAAAAAGGGGAAGGCAGCACCTTTAACTTTACGCTGCCCGTTAACCCAGAACAAGCTTAACTATAACAAACAAGGCAGGCTAAACACCTGCAACACACCTGCTATTGGTTTACATGCTATACCCGGTTATAGTGCTATACTGCGTTATAGCTTAAACGTACTGCCATAATACAGCCATACCTTTGCAAAAAAATGATATGAAAATAGCCATAATAGGTGCAACAGGGTTTGTTGGCACCGCCATTGTAAACGAAGCCCTTAGCAGAAACCACCAGGTAACAGCTATAGCCCGCAACACCGGCAACATAAGCAATACGCATATAAATTTTACCGCTGCAAACTGCGATGTATTAAACACTGCAGCATTGGCAGCCATTTTAAAAGGCCACGATGCAGTGGTAAGTGCTTACAACCCGGGCTGGCAAAACCCCAACATTTTTAGCGACTTTTTGCAAGGGGCCAGCGCCATTGAGGAAGCCGTAATACAATCGGGCGTTAAAAGGTTTATTGTAATAGGCGGCGCAGGCAGCTTATATGTAGCCCCAGGCGTGCAGCTTGTTGATACGCCGGAATTTCCTGCATTTATTAAACCGGGTGCCACCGCTACGCGGGATTATTTGTTAACCCTGCAAAAAAACGATACGCTTGACTGGACGTTTTTTAGCCCGGCTATCGAAATGCACCAGGGTACCGCTGGCGTACGCAGGGGCAGCTACCGCACAGGTTTAGAAAACCCGGTATTTGATGAAGCTGGCAGAAGCGTTTTATCAGTGGAAGACCTTGCTATGGCTATTGTTGATGAACTAGAACACCCAAAACACATACGCCTTAGGTTTACCGCAGCGTATTAATGGATATTTATAAAATAAGGAGAGGTTGCCTGAAAAAACAGGCGACCTCTCCTTATTTTAACGATGTAAGATTTGAACTTATGCTACGTTTATACCTTACTTAACGCCTTCGTTTTTGCTTTTAATGCAGCATGTTATTATTGCCAAAACTGCTCTTTAAAAAGGGTGTATTTATTCTGTAACGCTTTAAGGCAATCTGCACAAAGGCAGTCGTTATACCTTGCTTCAATAAAGTTTCTTTCTTCGGGCGTAATAGTTATGCAATTACACTGGCAATTGGTTATATCGCCAACCTTACACTCAAATGGTTTGTTGCAGCGTGGGCAGCTTTTTTGTTCATGTGCAGGCATAACTATTTTTAAATGTTTTATTGAAGTTAACCCACAGATAAAAACAGGCTGCCTCAACGTCCATTTTCACAGCCTGCCTTTACCTATGGGCAATAAAATAAGCTTATTAAAACTACAACGCAACCCTAACCCCTGCCATGCAGTTAAAGCGCTTGCTGTTATAGCCCCTAATATCAAAATACTGCTGGTTGGTAATATTGTACAGGTTGGCAAACAATTTAAGCTGTTTGGTAGCAGCAAATTCGCCGGTTAAATCCAGGGTATAATAACCAGCCACTTTTATGGGTGGTGCCATATAAGCGGGTTCCTCGTGGCTGCTTACACCACGCAGGTGCAGGCCAATAAAAAGCTGTTTGCAGGGCTGTACGTTTAACTGCAGATTTACCACATTGCGGGGTACGCGGTAATGGTTAAACTGCGCGGTATCTTTGCCCGTAAAGTCTGATACCGTTTTTATAGTACCATCAGTGTAGGTATAGTTGGCTTCAATAGAAAGCTGTTTGCAAATATTGGCACTCAGTTCGGCTTCAAAACCGTTATCACGTTGCTTATCCTGGTTAATATACTGGCTGGCATACGTAACAGGGTCGGTATAAAAATAAATCACCTTATTAATATCTCTTTTAAACACCGTAACCCTTGCGGTAATTACATTGCTGGCATATTGTGCGCCGCCCTCGTAGTTTTGTGTTTTCTCCGGTTGCAGGTTTTTATTGCCGTATTCGCTGTATAGCTGGTATAAAGATGGCACCCTGTATGCAGATGATACACTGCCATACAATTTAACATGGTTGCTTATTTTAACAGATGGGCTTACTGTATATGTACCACCCCAACCATAAATGGAATGTTTGTTAAGCCTGCCGCCAAACTCAAAAGTAAAGCCGCCAATATTGTGTATAACAGCCGAAGTATATAACCCTAATTGGTTTGTTTTAGCGCTATCGCCCAGCGCTGTTGAGTAAGGCCCCCAAACACTGCTGGAAAAATATGCCTGGCTGGTGCTGTTGTTACGGTAATCGGCACCGGTAACAAAACTTGCATACTTGTTTATTACAAAATTACCATACAACTCAGCAAAATGAGAGTGACCTTTGTAATTACCGTTCTGGTAATCGTATGGGTCTGCCAGGGTAGAGTCCTGAATATAAGCCCGCTTAACATTGTTAAACTGGTAGTTAAAAACAACCTTGCTGCTGCCCAGCTTATACGCCGCAGTGGTACCAAGCTGCAGGTTTTTATTGTTTATGTTATAATCCCAGGCATCTTTAAATGCGCCTGCTGCAATGGCCGCGCTGTACTGGCTAATATGTGTGTAAGCATTTATGCTAAATGCCTTGCCTGCATCATGCCCTACGGAAGCATTAAAACTCTGCCCCGTATAGGGCTTGTTGCGAAAGCCATCTTTACCCGAAGCATCGTAAGCGGCAGAGAAACCTTCGGAGTGTACATACGTGTAACCAGCGTTGTACTGCCAGCCATTTTTATTGCCGTTAATACCGGCAGCCATATTACCCGTATTATATGTACCTGCGCTTACAGCAGCAAAACCGCTTATGGGGGCTGCGCTCTTCTTTTTGGTGATGATGTTTATAACACCCGCTACAGCATCGCTGCCGTACAGGGTAGATTGAGCGCCTTTTAGTATTTCAACACGCTCAACCTGGTTAATGTTAATGTAGTTAAGGTCAAACTCGCTGGTAATGCCAGATGCATCGTAAGCGGGTACGCCATCAATTAATATAAGCGTATTGGCACTGCTTGCACCACGTACGGAAACGCCCAGGTTGGTACCAGGGTTATTGTTTGCACCAGCTATTACAATGCCTGTTTGCTCGTTAAGCAAGGCAGTAAGGCTGCGCCCGCTGTTGCGCTCAAGCTGCTGCCTGGTAATAACGGTTATTACTTTGCCTGTTTCCTGCTGTTTTTGCTCAAATTTATTAGCGGTAACAATAACAGGGTTAAGGTTATTGGCGGCTTGTAATGCCTGGGCCGATGTGTCAGTTTGTGCGGCCAGCGCCTGGCAAATAACCAGTGTGGCAAAGGGTAATACAATTTTTTTCATGCTCATTCTTCGTTTTAGCGAATTGAATAAAGTAAATGATGGGAAGAATGAGCTTTCGAACAATGAAAGATGTAGAAATGAAAAAAGCCTTCTGCAGTAAGACGATTTTACATCTCCGGCTTTTCACCCGAAAGCTCAGCGATTAATACATGCCCCTGGCAGGTCTTCTGGCTTGCTCACCTGTACATCACCTTCCCATTACCTTAATTGTAACAGTGGTATTATTGATATGCAGGAATGAAAACGGCAGACATGCATTGTACAGCATCAAACAGCACCTTACAGGGTAACGGCTGTAACTGATACGTTTTAAAAGCATCTGCCATCTTCACAAAGAGCTTACAGCTACGGGGATAGCGCCGGTTTTACACCGGACTTCCCTTTTAATTCGTTCCCTGCTACCGCAGGGTTCAAAACCAGTTGCGCGGCAAAAGTAACAGTAAACTATAAATGATGCAATTTAATTATACCAGCCATAAATTGAATCTACAAAAATAACCATTGCAATGGCTATGCACATTTCAGCAATAAACTTGCAACGGCATACAAGTGTAGTAAAACAGCAGGCACTGTTTAGGTATTTGCTTTAAAATATGGGAAGGCAGTTATTCAATCAGCCTTTCTTTCATCCAGTTTCGCCCTTCCATAATGCGGACTATTAACATACCGGCAACAGTATCGCCGGTGGCATTAAGCACAGTGGCTATGGGGTCAACAAGGGTGCCGATAATCATTACCGCAGGCACTGCTTCGGGCGGAAAACCGTAGGCTGACACCACCAGCAGCTCGCCAATATAACCGCCATTGGGTATGCCCCCTTCTACAATACTCACCACCACACTTATGGCCAGTGCAATACCAATGGTATCTATACCCGTAAGGGGTTTATGAAACATAGCAAACACCACCACTATTTTTGTTACGGAGGAAATGGCGGAACCATCCTTATGCAGCGGTGCCCCAAGCGGTACCACCAGGCTGCTTATATACTCCGGCAAGCGCATTTTTTTTGATGCCTCCAGGTTGGCAGGTATGGTAGCTATGCTGCTGCACGTGCCAATGGCCGTGGCGGATGGCATAATGTTGTTTTTCCAGTATAGCTTTACGGCTTTAAAGCCCCCGGCTATAAAAGCATACAGGCTAAAAAATACAATAAAATAAAAAAAGCTCACCCCATGAAAAAGCGCCATAGCCTTGCCATACGTGCCAAACAGTTGCGGGCCAATGGTGCCCACCTGGTAGGCAAAATAAGCGCCAAGCCCAAGGGGGGCTATTTTCATAATAATGAGCAGCAGTTTGGTAAACACCTCGTTGCCGGAGTTTAGAAAATCTTTGAACAGCCTGCCTTTTTCGCCAGCATTGTGTACCGAAAAGCCTATAAGCATGGAGAATATAATAAGCGCCAGCATGCTTTTGCGGGAAAGCAGCTCAAAAAAATCGCTGGTGGTAACCAGTTGGGTAATCTGGTCGCCTACGGATGGCTTAACCATATTGTCTACAAACTCCTTACCGCCGCCCATTTGTTGATGAATGGGGAACACCCAGGCTGTTATAAGGGTTAAAAAAGCCGCAATAAGCTCGGTACCAATAAACACCAGGAACATTACTACTATAAGCCGCCCAAAATTTTGCGAGCGCTCAATATTGGCTATTGCCGAGGCGATGGCAAAAAAAACCAGCGGCACAATGGCCGTAAACAACAGGTTTAAAAATATACCGCCAATGGGTTTAATAACAGCAATGCCTTCGCCAAAAACAAGGCCCGCAATGCTGCCGATGATAAGCCCGGTAATAAGCAGTAAAATACCGCCATAATGCTTTAAAAAATTGCTCTGTTGTTTTGCCATAACAGGCGGTAAGATAAGAAGGAAAACTGAAATACGGGCATAAGGGAGGTGCTATGTTAAATTCGTGACACCTGTCAGGCATAAGGTAAGCACACTTAGCCATACGGCACTCATAAACAACAGCATCGCAGGCTGTTTTTCCCTCTCCTGCCGCAACCATTTTACCGGCCCATTCAGCAATAATCCTTATTTTCCATTTTTAATACTAATCTGCATTTAACCAACCGGCTGCATTATGAGCGCAAAACAAAAAATAAACCTGTTCGATTTCACAATGATTGTTGTTGGCCTGGTAATAGGCATGGGTATTTTTCGCACAGCGGCTACTTCGGCCAAGGCGGCACTTAACCCAGGTATCTATTTTGCCGCCTGGGTGGGCGGTGGCATTATAGCACTTTGCGGGGCGCTTACGTATGCCGAAATTGGCAGCCGCTTCCCGGTAATGGGCGGGTACTACCGGGTATTCAGCTATGCTTATCACCCTTCTATAGCATTTAGTATCAACTGCATTATCATCATAAGTAATGCCGCTTCGTTAGGGGCGGTGGCACTGGTTGGTTCGGGTTATGTAAGCCAGGTGTTTTTTAACCATCCGGCCAATGTATTTGTTGAAATAACCTCTGTTGTGGCGGTAGCTATTTTTTACTGTGTTAACCTGGCCGGGTTAAAAATGAGCGCAAAAACACAAAATGTGCTTATGGCCATTAAAATAGCCATGCTGCTAATACTGGTGGCCGCATTGTTTATGCCGTCTATTTATTTTAACAATAACCAGGCCGCTGTGGCAGCCCCGCCGGTAAGCCCCCTTAACTGGATACAAAGTTTTGGTATTTGCCTTATTGCTGTTTCGTTTACGTATGGCGGTTACCAGCACACCATTAATTTTGGCAGCGAGGTAAGCAATCCCCAAAAAAATATTCCGCGCGGCATATTTATGGGCATCGCCATTATTATTGCGCTGTACCTGCTGGTTAATTTAGCTTACTACAAAATAATAGGTTTCAGCCAGCTACAAAACGGTACGGAAATAGCCAGTACGGTGGTGGGCAAAATGTTTGGCCAAACAGGTGCCAATACCTTCTCCATATTATTGTTCCTCTCTGTACTTACTTATGTTAACGGGCAGTTGATGAGCAACCCGCGCATTATGCTGGCCATGAGCGAGGACGGGGTGTTGCCTGCGGTGTTTCAAAAAAAATCGGGCAAGGAAGTGCTGATTGTATCGCTAACCGTATTT
>CAZRDD010000013.1:0-23614 GCA_964598675.1 uncultured Parafilimonas sp. | reverse complement strand
ATCAGCCGTCTCTAATAAAGCAGCCAATCTATTAAAATTTCTTTTATATTGATCTGGAATTGACAATTTTCCCTTGTAGCCTAGATCATGTTCTATTTCCGCCCACGCGTGTTGTAGTATAGACCGAATTTGAATTTCACATTTTATTGCTTTATATTCTTTATATTCTGCTAACCTTCCTCTTGCATCATTAAGTAAAACAACAAGATGTAGTGATTTATATCCAAATTGATCAATATTCAAATCGCGCTTATCAACGGAATTTTCCTCGTCAACTGTAAACTCCTTCCTGATTATTGATGCAATACGATCAACATCGCTTTCCAAATATGAAATTATCCTTATTCCAACCAAATCTGTTATGTCATCTAAGGAATTATACTTTCCTGATTTTCGATCAATTTTTTTTGAAAGACTTTCATAATTTTTAGTACGCCCAGTTATATGATGAATTATCAATGCCTCCTGCCTAAGAAGATCGGAAATCAAATTAATTACTCTTTCTTTAAAAGCTTCAAATATTTCTTTTTTTGAAATAAACTCTTTAAGTATATTTTCTTTCATTTTTCTTAAATTGTAATAGTTTTTCTAATTGCTTTTAGATAGAAGGTATCCCTTATTTCAAGCATAGTGTTAATCAAAAAAGTCTTCGAAGGATTGATTGCTTCTTACTATTTCAATCAAGATGTGTTTAAAATGGGGTATTAAGCTTCAACTTTAGCGTGACTCAACGCGGCTCATCGCGATACAAAAGACGTTAAAAAGAACCCTCGAAAGGAATTAAAATGCAATATTTTTTATATTTTTTACAATCAAGACTTCATCAATTTTAAATTCGCTGATATTAAGATTGTGAAATCTTTTTTCAACGAAATTTTCACAAAAATAGTTATGATACTTTGCAACCCACGCATATTTGTCGAAAAGCTTAAAATTATCAGAAAATTTATTGAGATTTTCAATTATAATTTTCTTGTGTTGCATCAATTCCTTTATCACAGTTTCTGAAGGATAATTATCATAAAATAGTATAAATAGGTAATTAATGAAATAAAAACCATCTATGTCAATTAAATATTCTTTACTCTGTGGAGATTCATCGTGCTCAGCGTAATATCCTACGTGCTCCTTAACTACTTTTACAACTTCGTTAGAAAGTATAATTCTAGGATAGATAGCTTTTTCGCTTTCTAATTTGTATGATTCAATTATAGCTGGTCCTAACACTATATTTTCGTCCATATACAATTCACTCATGCTTACAGCCCCCCTCACAAAAATATTTGATTTTGCAAATGTCAACTGAATATGAGATAGAACTTCAAAAATATTTCCTAACTCGGATTCACCAAACTCATCATACCAAGGATGCCCAAAAATAAAATTGTCGGTAAAAATTTTTAATTCGAAGCTTTTAAACCCTGCTTCTCCCGAAAGATCATGATTTTTTTCAACGTGTAGTAATTCATTATGTAACGTGTTTAAATAGTTATTAAAAAATGGTATATCATTATTTGCAATCTTTTCGCTAAAGCCTAATACATCGATATAGGCGCAAAAACTCTTTCTCAGAAGTAATTTTCCGTCAGTGTTCTTATAAGGTGTATTCATATTTACATCAAATAAAATCCAAAAATTATTAGTAAATTAAATATTGATTTTTTAAAAAAGCTATAATCAGTGATTTTTCTATTTTCCTTGCTCCTTTTCAAAAACATACGATACTTTGAGTATCACTTCTTAAATTAATAATGAACTTTATCAACCTTGCACAAGCAAATTCATTTCTGCAATTCTTTTCATTAATTCCTTTATCACAAAAACCTATTTATATCATCTAATATTCCATTCAAAATTGGCGAAACAGCACCGCTCGCAATTTCCGTATAGTTTACTGGTCGTTTGTTAAAGACGTCAACGGCAATACAATTTTTTGGAGACAATTGATATTTTTTTGAATAATTGTATTTAAGAAATCTATACAACATATCGCAGAACATGCCAAGTTCATGTATTTGAAAACCGCCTTTTTTTATCACAAACCATATTGCTCCAACTTCCTCTTCTTCCTTTTTGCCAAATATGTAGATATGGCTAGGCTCAACTTTTATCTGAAAACCCCTGATCGTTAATAGATGATTGGCAGTAGATTTTTTAAGGAACGCTAATTTTCCAGGATGGCGCACCTCTTTTAAATCCATGCTTTTATACCCGTCTAGCATTTCTATATTTCTCTGGTACATATTTTTGGTACTAGTCCGTTTTGTACCCGCAGTTTTTTTTGCAAATCATCAATTTTGCCATCAACGATGCTTATATCTAGGTCTTTATAAGACCTACATACCGCACTAAAACTGCTTGCCCAATAATTACCACCTGCTTTAGAAGGGGGTTCTACTTTGTTAGATTTAATCTTTTCCACAAAGGCCTTCTTGCCTTTGTCTTTTTTCTTTCTAAAATTAACTAAATCCTTAACTGTCATATTTTTCATACGGGCAAATCATTTAGTTGCATTGTTGCGCTGCCATTATAAGAAAGGAAACACCCAAATCACCACTTTTCAATACCGAAAACAGTAATATAATATTTCTTTTTCATATTTGCAAGCTTTAAGCTATTTTTCTTTCCCCCCTCCTCCCTCAAAAAATTTTTTCTTTTCGTCCCCCCCGCCTACATTCGCACTCCTTTTTACTAAATCACCCACTATAGAAACATTTGCCGGCTGTGCAAAAACTGCACGCCTGTTTCTATGTGGTTAAAACAATAGTTTTTATGGAGTTTGTGCAGGCCATTTCGGGCAAATTAAACATCAGGAACAACCAGGTTGCCGCGGTATTACAGTTACTGGAGGAGGGCGCTACCATCCCTTTTATTGCGCGTTACCGTAAGGATAAAACGGGCGACCTGGACGAGGTGCAGATTCAGCAGGTGCAGGATGAGGCCAAAGCCCTGAAGGAGTTTACCGAGCGTAAAACCTTTATTGAAAAAACCATTACCGAGCAGGGTAAAATGACGGAGGCACTGCAGGCCGCCATCAACAAGGCCACCACCCTTGCCGAGCTGGAGGATATTTACCTGCCCTACAAACCCAAACGCAAAACAAAGGCCCAAACCGCCCGCGAAAACGGGCTGGAGCCGCTGGCACTGCGTATACTGGAGCAGCAGGAATTTGATGTGGAGGCAGAAGCCACCAGCTTTATTAACGATAAAGTGGCCTCGGCCGAGGATGCTTTGCAGGGTGCCAGGGATATTATTGCCGAAACCATTAACGAGGATGCCACCGTGCGCGCCAAACTGCGTAAGCTGTTTGAGGACAGCGCTACGTTTCAGGCCAAAATTGTGGCGGATAAAGAAACAGAGGCGGCTAAGTACAAAGACTACTTCGACTTTAGCGAGCCCGTACATAAAATACCCAGCCACCGCATACTGGCGGCGCTGCGCGGCTTTTTGGAAGGTTACCTGCGCATAGCCATATCGCCCGAGGAAGAGGATGCCCAGTATTTAATTGAGGGGGTGTATGTAAAGGGCAGTCTTAACCCGGCGGTGGAGCAGGTTAAAAAAGCGGGCAAAGATGCGTACCGCAGGCTGCTGCAGCCCAGCCTTGAAACAGAGTTTAGAACAGCCCTTAAGGCCAAAGCCGATGAGGAGGCCATTAATGTATTTGCAGAAAACCTGCGCCAGTTGCTGCTGGGCTCGCCTTTGGGCAGCAAGAGGCTGCTGGCTATTGACCCCGGCTACCGCACCGGCTGCAAGGTGGTTTGCCTTGACGAAAAAGGCGAACTGCTGCACAACGACCTTATTTATGTACACGAAGCCAACCGCAAATACGATGCGGAGTACAAGGTGAAAGACCTGGTGGCCAAATACAATATTGAGGTGTTTGCCATTGGCGATGGAACCGCAGGCCGCGAAACAGAGCAGTTTATTAAGCAGCTTAACCTGGGCCTGCCGGTATTTTTGGTAAACGAAGACGGGGCATCGGTGTACTCGGCCTCGGAAACGGCCAGGGATGAATTTCCTGACCACGATATAACGGTGCGCGGCGCGGTGAGCATTGGCCGCAGGCTGATGGACCCGCTGGCGGAACTGGTGAAGATTGACCCCAAAGCCATTGGCGTGGGCCAGTACCAGCACGATGTTAACCAGTTCAGGCTGAAGGAAAGGCTTGACCAAACCGTTATTAGCTGCGTTAACCAGGTGGGTGTTAACCTTAACACCGCCAGCAAACATTTGCTGGGCTATGTTAGCGGCATTGGCAGTACCTTAGCCGATAACATTATAAAATACCGTAACGAGATTGGCGGCTTTAGCAGCAGGGAGCAACTGATGAAAGTACCCCGTCTGGGCGGCAAGGCGTTTGAACAGTGTGCGGGCTTTTTACGCATACGCGAGGCGGAAAACCCGCTGGATGCCAGCGCGGTGCACCCGGAAGCCTACCCTATTGTTGAAAAAATTGCGGCAGACCTTTCAGTAGACGTTAAAAGCCTGGTGGGCAACGAAACCCTGCTGAAAAAAGTGGAGCCTAAAAAATACATGACCGAAACCATTGGCGAGCTTACCATTAAAGATATTTTAAAGGAGCTTAACAAACCGGGCCTTGACCCCCGCAGCGGGCTTGAGCAGTTTGAATATGCCAATATTTACAGCCTGGAAGATGTGAAGGTGGGCATGGTGGTACCCGGCATGGTCACCAATATTACCCGCTTTGGCGCTTTTGTGGATATTGGCGTTAAGCAGGATGGACTGGTACACGTTAGCGAAATTGCCCATAAATACATTACCGACCCCAACGAGGTGCTTAAACTAAGCGATAAGGTACAGGTAAAAGTGCTGGAGGTGGATGCTGCCCGCAAGCGCATAGCGCTATCTATCAAGCAGGCGCAGGAAGCCCCTGCCAAACCCGATGGCAGAGACAGGTTAAAGGTGAGGAATGATGCGCCTAAAGAGGCTGGCAGAAACGGGGGTAAGTTTGAACCCCGCAAAGAGGGTGGCCGTTTTAACGCGAAGGAGAAGCAGGAAGACATAAGCAACCTTAACATGAACGATGCGCTGAGTTTGCTGAAGAAGAAGTTTGGCAAATAGCCCGCAGGGCTGCACGGAGAAAAGGGTTTGGGGCGCTGCCCCGGCGGGCATTTGTTTTGGTGATGCGGAAGCGCATGTACGGCAAAAGCAATCAATATCAAACAAATATGAATACACGTTTTAAGCCCGGCTATTGTATAGCCCTTTGTGCAGCCCTTTGTTTTTTAGCATTCCGCAGTGTTGCGCAGGATACCATTGTAGTAATTACCCCCCACCCGGACGATGCGGAAGCTTCGTGCGGCGGGCTTATTGCCAACTCGGTAGCGGCAGGCAACAAAGTATTTATCATTACCATGACGGGTGGCGAGCTTGGCATTGGCGGTAAAACCAAAGAGCAGGCCCGCGCCATAAGGCAGGTGGAAGCGGTAAATGCCGGAAAAGTGCTTGGCGCCGAAGTGGAGTTTTTTGGCGCCGTTGATGCATCCCTGCCGGTGGATACTGCCAGCACTGCCAAACTCACCCAAATGCTGCTGCGCCTTAACCCATCTGTAGTGCTTGCCCCCTGGCCGATGGATGTTCACCCAGACCACCAGGCAACCGGCTTGCTGGCCTGGCGCGTTTTTCAAAATAAAAAACTCTCTTTCAGCCTGTATTTTTACGAAACTACCAACAGCCCGCACACAAAAACGTTTGGCTTTGTACCAACGGATTATATTGATATTACCAGCCAGATGGCAAAGAAAAAAGAAGCCACCCTGCAGCACGTATCGCAAAACCCTAAAGACTGGTTTAATATGTACGAGGTATTAGCCACCGTAAGGGGCTACGAAGCAGATGTGCCACTGGCAGAAGGGTACGTAAAAGCCCAAAACTCCTCCGGCATGGGCGGGCGTAAAAACATTTGTGCAAAAACACTGCCGCGGCGGCATTAAGGTTAAAACAGGGCTGCTACAGCATAACAGTTACTTATACACGGCTATTTTACCGTTTGCACCGGCCAAAAAAACCGCTGTACCGTTTTTGGCTTTTTGGCATACATGAAAGCTTTGCAGGCTTACCTGCTGCCAGTTAACCCCGCCATTGTTACTAATGTCAACACCGCTGGTGCCGCAGGCTATCAGTTGTTTTTGGGTGAGGTATGCCACGCTGCTGCGGTAGCCATGCGGCGGCGTTTGGGCAGCGGAGAAGGTTATTTTACCCTGTTTGCTTAGGCTGAATAACACAAAATTATCTGTAGCTACCTGGTCGTGGGCAAAGTCGCCGCCAGCAATAACACCATCCACCATACCATTGCTGCCGGTGTACACCGCCACCGTATTGGCCCCGGTAGATGTTTTGCCCTGCACCAAAGGCAGGCTTAACGCCGCAGTACCCAGCCTTAACAGCCGGGCCTTGGTGCCACCGGATACAATTAACGCCGAACCCACATAAGGGGTATGAGGCTTTGTACTAACTATGTTTGTACCGCTGGAGGCAAAAAAGGCTTCGCCGGAATCCAGCACGGGCAGGCTTTCCATTTCTTTCTGGTTGGGTAGCTGCCAGTGGTCCCCATAATCGCTGGTATAGGCAAAAAAAGGTTTGTTGGTAAGCGGGTCGCCAATAACGGCACCGTATTTACCGCTAAAATCCATAGCATCTAAAAACATGCCTTTTGTGGTATCCCTAAAAACCTCCCGCCAGGTGTGGCCGCCATCGGTGGTTTTAAGTAGTACGGCAGGTTCGGCTATGGCCATTATTATTGCTGTATTAGCATCAAACCCTTCCACATCCCTAAAGTCGCGGGTTTCGTAGCCTTTTACCTGCTGCCATTCAAAACTTTTGCCCCCGTTAATGCTCCTGGCAACGTTGCCGTTACTGCCACTGGCCCAAACAATATCATCGTTCACCACGCTAAGCCCGCGCAGGCTGGTTTTACGCCCGCTGTCTGCAATGTTTATGTGTGACTGAGCCTTAGCAGCAGCACCCGAACCTACAATAGCAAGTACCAGCAATGATTTTACCAGGGAAAGTTTCATGCAAATGAGTTTGTAATAATAAATATGAACAGTGATTTCTAAGAGATATACCTTAAATGATACTGGTATTTACTCTTCAAATAATCAATATTCAACACTCAATAATCAATTTTCAAGGAAGAAAACCACGCGTATCCAGCTTGCATATTAAATGTCGCATCAGGCATAATTCATCATGCCTGATTCACCTTGCAAGGATTTTTTCAATATTAATACCCTATGCCAACACTCAAAAATTTATTTTCAAGCAATGAAGCCCAATGTATTTTACTTGAGTATTGATTATTGAGCATTGATTATTGAATATTAAAGTATACCAGTAAACACCGTTTGGCTGCCAAACCGGCTCTTTCAATTACCTCCCTCTCAACCTGATAATGTAAAGCTACCCTTCCGTTGTTTTAAACCCGGTTTCCCATTTCAACTGCTCAATAACATTGTAAATAATGGGGCAGCGGCCGTAGTGCATAAAGGTGGCGAAAAGCCTCTCCTTAAAGCAGGTGCGGTGCAGGGCCGGAAAATCGCGGCACTCGGTAAACCGGTGTTCGTAAATGCTGCAACTGGTGCCTTTTAAAAAATGGCAGGGTATGGTGTTTAGTATCATATCGCCCTGCAGGCTGGTTTCAATGTACTTTTCCTTTAAGTCGTCAACCTCCATATCAAGATAAACCGAAAGCCTTTCGGCTTCCGGCTGAGTAATATTCACCATCAGCGATTTGCAGCAGTTACCGCAACTGGTGCAGTCAATTTTTGGTGCAATCGCCTCATTCAACCCCATTACCAAAGCATCTACCTCGGCACCCTCCCTGCGGTCTAAAAACTCTTTAAAACAATAGTTTTCTTCCTCTTTCTCCAGTTCGGCAAGGCCCAGTTTTGCAAGATTGGTTTCTACTTTCACAGGTAATTTTTATGCGTTGGTTTTATACGTTGGGTATATAACGGTATTTAACTGTAAACAGTATGCTAACTAATACCATTTACCACCGCTTCTTTATAAATCTTAGTTACCAGGCCCTGCAATACTTTACCGGGGCCAGCCTCGGTAAACTGCGTTGCGCCATCGGCTACCATAGCGCTAACACTTTGTGTCCAGCGTACGGCACCTGTTAACTGCTCAATCAGGTTCTTTTTAATTTCAGCGGCATCGGTAACAGCTTTTGCCACCACGTTCTGGTACACCGGAAAAGCAGGGTGGTTAAACGTAGTAGCTTCAATAGCCGCAGCCAGTTCTGCCTTGGCAGGCTCCATTAATGGGGAGTGGAAAGCGCCGCCCACAGGCAGCACCAAAGCCCTTTTAGCACCCGCAGCCTTCATACGTTCGCAGGCAATTTCAATACCTTTTATGGTACCGCTAATAACCAACTGGCCGGGGCAGTTATAGTTGGCAGCCACCACCACCTCGCCGGTTTCTGCCTGTATGGCAGCACAAATTTCTTCTACTTTATCATCCGCCAGGGCCAGTACCGCCGCCATGGAAGAAGGGTTGGTTTCGCAAGCCTTCTGCATGGCCTGTGCGCGTATGCTTACCAGCTTAAGCGCATCATTAAAATGCAGCACGCCGTTTACCACCAGGGCGCTAAACTCGCCCAAGGAGTGGCCCGCAACCATATCGGGCGTAAAATGGTTAAGTGTTTTATACGCAATTACTGAGTGCAGAAAAATAGCAGGCTGGGTGATGTTGGTTTGCTTTAATTGCTCATCCGTACCGCCAAACATAATATCGCTGATGCGGAAGCCAATGGTTTCGTTTGCCTGTTCAAAAAGCTCTTTGGCAAGGTCGTTTGTATCGTACAAATTTTTTCCCATGCCGCTAAACTGCGAGCCCTGTCCGGGAAAAATAAAAGCATGTTTACCCATATACTTTAGTTAAGGGGGCAAAAATAGCGTTGTTTACCAATGTTTCTGCACCCAATTTTTACATTCATGTTCAGCCACCAGCGTTTAACGGCCTGTGCCACAGGTGTAATTACACCTGTTACCTTATCCCTTTTTTCCCGTTCAGCATAAACGATACCGCCATAAACCCCTTTGACAATACCCCAATGTTAAGCAAACGCCGTGGCACCCGTTTTAAGTGTTTTACCATAGTGGTTATAACGCCGGGCCATTGGCCAGCCTCGTATTGTGTAAGCTGGTCGGCACTGGTTATGTGCATGTTGCGCAGTAAACGCCACCAGGCATCGTACACAAATATGTTTGTAAGGGTATCGGCCCCATATTTGGTAAGCAGTAAAAAGCCCTCGGGCAGCTCCACCTGCGGGTTTTCAAAACAATAGTTGGTAACCTGCTGGGGGTTAACGCCCACGTTAACCAGTTGCTGCGATATGTAGGTAAAAGCTTTTTCCTGCTGTAACAGCCGCACGTAAAAATCCATATCAACGCGCCATTTCATACGCGCATCGTATATTTCGGTAATGCTGCGGTGTATCATGGTTACGCTGGGCGGGCCCACCACGTTGTGTGCCAGCAGCGTTAAGGGCTGGCGGATGATGCGTTTTTGCCAAAAGGCGGGTACAAATATTTTATCCACCCGGTTGCTGCCATCAAAAACGTTTGCATAGGCCGAAAATATAAACCTGTTGCCCTGTTTGGTATGCTCCACAAACACCCCCAGGCTGTTGGGTGTTTCAAACCAATCATCATCGTGTATCAGCTTTATCCACTCCCCTTCGGCTTTGGTAATGGCAAAATTCCAGTTTTCGGGGGTGCCAAGGGCGGTGGTATTTTTAAAATAGTGCAGGGTAAATTTATCCCGGTACAAGGCTGCCAGTTGCTCAACGCTGTCATCGGGGCTGTCGTCGCTTAGTATAACTTCAAAGTCTTTAAAAGTTTGTACCGCAATACTGTTAAGAAGCCTTGTTAAATAATTAACCCTTCTGTAAGCAGGTATGCAAATAGAAACTTTAAATTTGTTCATTTAGCAAAGTTATAAGCCTGTTTAAAAAAGCCGAAGATACAATGCGCATTAAATATTTGATAAGAAAAAGGCAGTTGGGAGATGTATTATGGATTGAGCCTGTTATTGAGGCGATGGCTAAAAAGCATAAAAAACTAATTGTTTTTACCACGTTTAATGTGCTTTTTCAAAATTACCCGCATAAAAATGTGGTTTTTAAAAATAAGCTTAGTTTTTTTGAGAAAGTTTTTGCCCGGCTGGAATACTATTTAAACACCAGCATACTGTTTGTTAACCTGGATAACTCCTACGAGAAAACCCCGCAAAAGCATGTGCTGCATGCCTACCAGCAAAAGGCAGGGCTGCCGCTGGTAAACCAGTACCCTAAACTGTTTTTGAGCGATAACGACAAGCGCACCCCTTTTATAAAAAGCCCTAAATATGCTGTTTTACATATTGAAAGCTTCTCCGACAGAAATTACCGTAAGGTGTATGGCATTAACTGGGGCGAAATTGTTGCACAGCTTACCAGCAAAGGGTTTGAGGTGATACAGATAGGCAAATCGCCAGAGGTGATTGATGGCAGCAGAACAGTAAAAACAAGCATTGGCGAGATGATAAATGTTATTTACCATGCACAGCTTTTTATCGGCATAGACTCCGGCCCCAGCCATATTGCGGCCAGCCTGCAGGTGCCTTCGCTTATATTTTTTGGGGCAATCAACCCGGAATACCGGCATTTTACAGGTTTGTTCAGGGGCTTTTTTATGCAGCAGTACTGCGAATTTGCGGGCTGCTACCACCTGCAGGCCCACACCACCGACCCCGATTGCAAGCTTGTGCCAAACACCGAAATTCCAAAATGTTCGCTGCACAGCAATAAATATGTGTTAGAAAAGATAGATTTGCTTTTTAAAACCTTTTTTACCGAAGATGTTAGCAAAAATTAAACGAAAAATAAAGCGGGCCTTAGGCATAAAACAATACTACCCTTCTGAAACTTCTAAAGTACGCCACCTGGTTATACAATATTGCACCGGCAAAGGCTGCGATATTGGCTTTGGCGGCGATAAAATTGCAAAGGTTGACTGTGCAGGCATTGATTATGCCACCCCTTATGCTACCACCGGTAAGGACAATGTTGATATACCCTGCGATGTGATGAATGAAACCATACCGGTTGAAAACAACACTTTTGATTACGTATACTCCAGCCACCTGATTGAAGATTTTGTTGACACGAAGAAGGCGCTGGAAGATTTTATACGCATATTAAAGCCGGGCGGTAATTTGATATTGGTTTTCCCAGACCAGAAGCTGTACGAAGAAACCTGTGCAAAAACAGGCCAGCCGCTTAACCTGCACCACATACACAAAGAAATGGGGCTGAGTTTTATGCTTGACAGGCTGAATGAAATTGATTACATAACCTATAAAGTGCTGTTTAAAAGCAACTGCGATATTGATTATAACGTAGTGCTGGTGCTGCAAATCTTAAAATAGCAGAGCGATACCGAATAACCCGCATAAAATTGTTATGCCATATAATTGCCCTGCTTTAGCAGCCTTTTATACAACCTTAGAATAAATGTGATGAGAAAATTTATACGTAACATAATTGCCTATTTTGGCTACGACTTTATTAAAATACCGCGAAAACTGCTGTTTGCTAAAGACTACCTTATAACACTTGGCAATTACCAGCTTTTAATACCTTCTAAGAATCCACTGGTTTACACATACCGCACCCAGGCCGATTTTTCCACCGAAATAACCAGCATTGCACAGGCGGTATTTGAAAAATACCCCAACGCCAGCTTTATTGATGCAGGCGCTAACGTGGGCGATACCCTGATAAGGCTTAAATCGGTTAACAAAAACATTGGTATTATTTGTATTGAAGGCGATGCTTTCTCTTTCTCGTACCTGCAAAAAAACAGCAGCCAGTTTGAGAAGGTACATTTGTTTAACTGCTTTTTGGGTGAAAAAGAGCAGTCGCTAACGGTAGTAATGGATAAAGCGGGCTGGAACAACACCATCATACCCTCCACCACTGGCGACAGGCAGCTGCAACTGGTTACACTGGATAACCTGGTGAGCAAAGAGCTACCCGCCGACACTGATATTAAGTTTATTAAGATTGATACCGAGGGTTTTGATACCATTATATTACGGGGTGCCATGCAACTGGTAAGCAAACACAAGCCAGTTATTTATTTTGAGTACAACAGGGATAACATGAGCAAAATAAACGAAGATGGCTTAACCACCCTGCTATCCATGGCCAATTATGGTTATGCCACTGCCCTGTTTTTTGACGACCGTGGCCGGTACATATTAAGCACGCCTTTAACCGATGTTGGCTTAATTACACAACTGCACAACTATGCTGATGGTAAAAACGCCTTAATTTACTACTACAATATTTGCCTGGTACATGGCAATGATAAAGATGTTGAAGAAAAAATTATCGCGTTGAACAAACATTAACGCCTGTAAAAACAACTTTTCAACCTAACAATATCATCGCACAGGTTAACAAACCTACTGCATAAAACAATGAAGCATTGCCTAAAAAGCAATGCTTCATTGTTTTAGAGATTATAGAAGCGCAGCGTTTTTACGCGTTGCTATAATTACTTTTATTCTTTCACCAGCTTTTGCTGTGTAATAACCAGCCCGCTTGCGTTGGCTATTTTTATAATGTACACCCCTTTTGCAATGCCCTGTACCGGTATGCTAATTGACTGGTTGCCATCGCTAACAGCGTAGGTATTGTTAACCACCGCCCTGCCCGATAAATCGTACACCCCAAAGTTATAGCGCCCGGCAGCAAGCCCGCTAAGGGCCACCTGCACCATGCTTTTAACAGGGTTGGGGTACACATACGCACGCGGCCCATCTGCATTTTGCAGGCGTATAACCGATGAATATTGGGCGCTGCCATCGTTGTTTACAATTTTAAGGCGGTAAAAATTATTGCCCGCAAAAGGTTGCGCATCAATATAGGTATGGTGGCCAATAAGCGCGGCCTGGGCCACCTGAAGTACACCAAGCTGGCTAAAGTTTACTGCATTGGCGCTTTTTTCAATAGCAATGGTTTTAACATTAAGCGCCTGCACAATATCAATATACAGTTTATCCACCCCTTTTATGTACTCGCCTGTAAACTTTGACAGGGTAACAGGCAACGCCGAGCCGCCCAGTGTTGCGCTAAAAGTAGCCTTGGTATTTCTTAACCCGTCAAAATACAGCAGGTAAGTTTGGTTGGGCAGCAAACCGGTAATATCGGCCAGGGTGCCATTGCCGGTAAAGGTGGCACAGCTAACCGGCGAAGGAAAGTTTTGTCCATCGGGGCAACTGCTTACATTATATACGGCCAGCCTAACCCCCTGGTCGGCACAGGTGGCCAGCTCGGCAGGTGTGGTGGTGTAATTAGAGATTTTTATTGATAAAGTGCCATTGCTGAGCGCAGTGGTTTTAAGTGCGTAGTAAGCATTGTTGGTTACAAACTCACCCGTGTTCTGGCAATTAACCTGGGTAAAAGCGGGGTCTTTAAATTTGTTGCTGGTAGCATGTACAAGGTCAAAATTAACCACCGTACCCGGCGGTGTAGGCAACGTAGGAAAGCTGTTGGGGCATTCATCATTGCTTACAACGGTATATGCCAGTTGCGACATTTCGCCAGACGTTGATAAACAGACTCCATAAACATTTGACTGCGGGGTTACCGTATATAAAACACCGGTGTAAGCCGAATTATCGGGCGAGCGCCTGTTGCCATAATTGATGATGGCGTAGTGCATAATTTTACCGGGATTAATATGAATACTGTTCAGCGGGTTTTGCTCGTAACTGTCGTTTACATGCGAAAGGTTAAGGGCATGGCCAATTTCGTGCAGCATAATACTTTCCAAATCGTAACTGTTGGCAAAAACATCGGGAAAGCAGGGGCCTTTTTCAAAAGTAACGTTGGAACCGGTAGAAACCCCCGGGTTTCTAATCAAAATATCAAACCCTGTTTTTTGGGCATTTGCCACAAAAAACGAAGGGCTTGTTGCATAACAGGTTGAACCCCAGCTGTATGTAACCTCAAGTACTCCATCGGCCATTGCGGGTACGCCTGTATTTTTATTATCGTACTGCACCACATTAATATTATCATCTTTTATGGCCTGTAATGTGGTGTTGCTGCCAAGCACAAGGTTTGCACCTGTAGTTTGCCGCCATGTGGCTATAGCCCGGTTAAAGGTTGCACTGGCCGCATCTGTAGCCATATTTCTACCGCTGCCCAGTGTGGAAGTGCTGAACTGGTAGGTATACCCGCCGTTGTTGTTGGCACTCATAAGCCTGGGCTCAGAAATAACGATAGTATCCTTGGTAGGTGAAAAATTAAACTGAAAATTTAGTACGGAGAATGTTACCGTTAAATCCTGCGAGGCCTTTAACTGCGTACCATCGCTCAAAACCACGGCCAGTGCCCCGGTGGCAGCCCTGGTGGGTACCTTTACCACTATTTTGGTATCGCTCCACGATACAAAGTATTGGGAAGTATATGGCACTGAATAATCGGGCAGGGTGCTGTTGCTGTTACCATCTTTAAAATTAACGGCGCACAGGCCCGAAGGGGTGTCGCCAAAGCCTGAACCGGTAATAGTCAGCGTATTATTTGCGGGGTCGTTAAGGGTGCCGCCATGCACCACCAACGGGCTGAAGGAGGCCACGCCACCTTGTATGCCATTGGTAAAATGCGGTTGCTGTTGTTGTTTAACCAGTTGTGCCACGCTGAAAGAAGGGTCAACCACGGTTGCGGCCTCGCCGGTAAGTTGTGTAATGGCGCCGTAAAACTGGCCTTCAATATCGTTGTACTCAGCAAAAGGGGCGTATGCTTTGTTGGAGGCAATATCGTACCGGAAAAAGCCCTGGTCGCTGCTGTACACATCGTACAAAAGCTTACCTGTATTGGGCGATGCCAGGTTTACGGTATTGGGATGGCAGAAAAACACGCCAAGCTGGTTTTTATTAAGGGTAAGCAGGTCACTTACATCCACACTGCGGTTGTCTACCGAGCCGCCCTGGGTAAGTATTTCTACCGTGCGGCCCTGTAAGCGGCCTTTAAAGGTTTTATATACCTGTATGGTATTGGCCGTAAATATCATGGTATGTGCATCGTTCCAAAAGCTTTTTTGGGCAATTACGCGCCCTTCTGCTATAAGGGAGGATGCTTTTACTTTATTGGGAAGCTCCACTTTATAAAGCTGGCAATAGCCTGTGGCGGCACATAAGCAAACGGCAAAAAAAATAAGGGGTAGAATTTTTTTCATAAAAGTTATAGTTACAACGTCAGCAACGTGTTATTTGGCAAACAAGTTAAATAAAAAAAAGAGCCACACTTACATGCAACTCTTTTTTTTATATAAAATCTTGTATTTTTACCATTTATCAACCTCATCCACATGGTTGGTGGCGGGGGTAATGCTTACAACCTCTACGATAACTTCAGGCTCCTCGGTAATTACTTCTACTATATCAACCTGCTCGGTTACCTCGGCTGTTTCTGAGTACTCGTGGTTGAAAGCATCAAAATCAAAATCGGGCATCAAATCTGTTTTTACATAGTCAACCGCTTCGCCCAAAGCCTTTATAAACTTATTAAAATCTTCCTTGTAAAGAAAAATCTTGTGCCTGTCGTACCCGTCATCATTAAAACGCTTCCTGCTTTCTGTAATAGTAAGGTAGTAGTCGTTACCCCTTGTTGCCCTCACATCAAAAAAATAGGTCCTTCTCTTTCCGGCCCTTATGCGCCTGCTGTACACGCTTTCCATCTTTTTGTCGTTGTTGTCGTACGCCACAGTTTGTTTTGGTTTTGTTTTTAATAATGGTGAACGCAAATATAGTATTGTTTTGAAATTGCCAAAATTTAACTATAAGTTTCTGGTGCTGTTTATTAAGGTTTTACGCTGTTGCAGCCCCGGCAAGTACCTGCAGGTTGTACAATTCGGCATAATAACCGCCCAGGGCCAGTAACTGGTTATGGGTTCCCTCTTCTATAATAGCGCCGTTATCAATAATAATAATCTTATCAAAATTAAAAACGGTAAATATGCGGTGGGTAATAATGATTACTGTTTTACCGGCCTGCAGGTTTTTAAAATTACTGATGATGCGGTTTTCGGTTTTTGCATCCACAGCACTAAGGCAATCATCAAAAAGCATTATTTCGGGTTGTTTAATCAGCGCCCTGGCTATGGAAACACGCTGCTTCTGGCCGCCACTTAGGGTAACGCCCCTCTCCCCCACAGCGGTTTGGTACCCGGCGGGCAACTCCATTATTTCGGCATCTATGGCGGCATTGGCAGCGGCAGCTCTTGTTTTTTCGGGGCCGGCACTTTGCTCCAGCCCAAAATTTATGTTGTTGGCAATGGTATCGCTAAACAAAAACACATCCTGCGGCACATAACTAATATTGTTGCGCAATATGTGCAGCGGTATATTCTTTACATTTTTGCTGCCTATAGTAACATCCCCTTCCTGGGGGTCATAAAACCGCAATAACAATTGGGCGATGGTTGTTTTGCCACTGCCGGTTTTGCCCAGTATAAGCACCTTTTGCCCCTGGCTTATGGTAAAACTAAGGTTATTTAATGCCTTTACACCCGTATGGGCATAGGTAAACGATACATTTTTAAACACCACATCGCCCTGCAAACCGCTACTAACATTTGGCATAACAGGCTGCTTAACAGTAGGTACGGTGTTTAAAAACTCATTCAGGCGCTTTTGCGATGCTGCCGCCCGCTGTACCATACTGGCCACCCACCCTACCGAGCTTACGGGGAAGGTGAGCATATTTATATAAATTACAAAAGACACCATTACCCCTACCGCGTTGCTATCATGCAATGCCTCCCTGCCGCCAATAAAAATGGTTAGCAAGGTGCTTATGCCTATCATTAACGCCATACTGGGAAAATAAATAGCCTCCACTTTGGCCAGGCCAATGGCGTTTTTGCGGTACTCCTCGCTGTTTTTGCTAAAAAAGCCCAGCATGGCTTTTTCCTGCACAAACGATTTTATAACCCTTATGCCCGAATACGACTCCTGTGCATTGGTGGTAAGGTCGCTTAACAGGGCCTGTACACCGGTGCTTTTTTTATGGATGATGCGGTTTACAAAATAGATGGTAAACGATAATACCGGCAGCGGCGCCAGCACAATCATGGCCAGCCCTGCATCCTGGCGGCACATATTAATAACGCTTAATATAATAAGGGTAACCAGGTTAATAAAATACATAAGGCTTGGCCCGGTGTACATGCGCACGCGGCTAACATCTTCGGCAATACGGTTCATCATATCGCCGGTGCTGTGTACCTTATAAAAGCCTGCATCAAGCTGCTGGTAATGGTTGTATACTTCATTTTTTTGGTCGTACTCAATATGGCGGCTCATTACAATAATGGTTTGCCGCATAAAAAACATAAGTATGCCCCTTATAACCGATACAGCCAGTATGGTAACACAGCAAATAACCACCAGCTGCGAAAAACTGTCTACTTTTTCAACGCGGCGAAGAAGCAAAGTAACAAAAGCATCGTATTTTTTTTCGGTATGCACCGGCTTGCCCGCAAGGTGCTGCTGTACTTTATCCACCACATAACCCGTTATTTCCGGGGCCAGCACCGCAAAATAATTAGAGGCCACCACAAAAATTATCCCAATAAAAAACCGGTAACGGTACTTCCAGAAATACTTATTTACAGCCGATAAATGCTTCAACGCCAATTATTTTTGGCAAAATTACGGTAACGCTGGTATATTTTTTTGGAAGATAAGCTTAGAGACTGTTATTTTGCACCCGGAGAGATGGCAGAGCGGTCTAATGCGGCGGTCTTGAAAACCGTTGACTGTTACAGGTCCGGGGGTTCGAATCCCTCTCTCTCCGCCACTATCAGTAAAGTTTAGTAAACTTGAGGCATAAAAGCCCGCAAAAACGAGTGTTTGCGGGCTTTTTGCTTTTTAGCTGCGCGCTGCTTTACACCACTTGTACCGGGTCGAAACAAAAGTCTTCAGGCACTCTGTCAAAAGAAATAGCGGCGTTTTCCTGAAGACTTTATGTTCCAGTTGACCGAAGACGAGTTCGAAAACTTGAGGTCATAAATTGTGGCCTCAAGTTGGGGCAGGGCAAGGTATCTGCCTTAAGCATTTACGTAACAGGGTGTTGCCATGCTCTCCAGTGTGCTCAAGTGTAAGGCTGCTATCCAGGTAATTGTCCAGATCATCCGGTTATTTACCCGGATGCGTGAACTATTGTCAACAAGCCAGGATATTTTGCTCAAACTTACCGATATAGAGGAGCGGGTCAACCTGAGTGAAGAAAACATCCAGGTCATCTTCAGTTGTCTAAAAGAACTCCTGACTCCAGCCGATACACATCGGAACAGGATTGGTTTCATGAGCTACGAATAGGATGCCTAGTCTAATTTGGTTTTCGCAAAGAAGTCAAAAAGGCCAGAAGTTATTCACCCCCTTACCTCCTTCGGCAAAAAAGCCGGCTATTTTTCAATATTTTTTGTTTTAAATGAGAAATGAAAATTATCCGTGATTAATAATATTTGCATGACTTATTTATTACCGTCCTTCAATGACAAAATTAAAAATATGCTATACTTAACCCTGCAAACAGTTACTAAGGTCTATCCCCCCTTTTTACTTGGGTGCAGCCCTTTCAGGTTTTAGATGTTGAATCCCCCCGGTTTTGCTCTTTTTTAGCAACCAATTTAGCAAAATGCCCATTAGGGCAATTTTTTCTTAATCGCATGCCGTAAATGTAAACCAGGTAAGCCAGTACCTAAAGCATAGCGTTGAGCAGCTTCTGTTTGCCGCCAGTAAAAGCCCGCAAAAAGTACCCACAGTAGAGGTATTAGATACCACATAAATACATCTCATTATTTTTAATATATGCTTAATAGCAAAATGAAGGCAATTATCTACCTTTACTTTTCATTATGACCAGCCACGCAATATCCTATTTACCATTTCTGCAAACTTTATACAAAAATGCTAAGGCAGCTATTTTTATATTAGATACAAATCTTTGTATTGCCCATGCAAACCCTTTTGCACTGGCATTCTTCGATGGGGCAAATCTGCCTCAAACCAAAAGTGCCAGAGACCTATTTCCACAAATTCCGTTTCCGGAACCAGGAAACGCAGCTTTTTCTGCTTCTACCGCTAACGGCGGATGGAATGAAACTACAGAATATATAAATGCAGCTGGCAGTGTGTTTACATTGCAGCTTCATGTTGTTGAAACAACAGACGATACCGGTAATTGCATTGGCTATGTTTTAACGGCACATCCAAAAATGCCCCAGCTTTTTCAGGAGGATTTGAATGCGTACAAAGAGCGCCTGCACTCAATGCTGCAAGCCACCACCAGCGGGTTTTACCTGGTGGATGCATCATACAGGTTACTTTTGTTTAACAATGCAGCACAAATACTTCATCGAAAGTTATTTGGTGCAGAGTTATATGAAGGGGATAATTTACTTACACACATAGCCCCCGAACGGAAAGGCATTGTGCAAAACAGTATTGATACCGCGTTTGGGGGCATTGTTCGGGAATACGATGTGGTATATAACAGCCCTGTAAAAAGGAATATGCGATTACGGTACAGCCCTGCATACGGCACACACCAAAACCTTCTTGGTGTGTGTGTTACGTTTGAGGATGTTACCGATGTAAAATCCCTTGAAGGCGAAATCCTTCTTCGGGAAAAAAAATTCCTGAACGTGTTTAACTTTTCGGGCATAGGCATCGCGCTTGTATCACCAAAAGGAAAGTGGCTCGATGTTAATCCCGCACTCACAAACCTCATTGGGTACACCAAAGAGGAGCTGCTGCAACGTACGTTTCAAGAAATAACCCATCCGGCTGACCTGGACGCAGATATGGCTTTTGTGCAAAAAATGCTGGCAAAAGAAATAGACACCTATCAAATGGAAAAACGCTATTTCCACAAAAACGGGTCAATCATCTGGGTAATTTTAAAAGTTTCCCTGGTATGGAATTCAGACGACACCCCTAACTTTTTTATTTCACAAATAATTGATATTACAGCAACTAAAGCGTTAATAAAAGAGTTGGAGACCAAAAACCGGGCACTTGATTTTGCGGCTCAAGATTTGGAGTATAAAATAGAACAGCTTGAGGAGTTTACCCACATGGTAGGGCATAACCTGCGCGGCCCTATTGCTAACATTCGCAGTATCACCGATATTATACGAGAAAGTGAACCAGAAGATATTCCTGTGTGGTTGGATAAACAACAGCAAACAGAGGATGGCCTGCTGTCTACGTTAAACGATTTGCTTAATTATGCGCAGGTTAAAATGACCGGGGCTATTGCCTATGAGGACTGCGACATTGAAGCAATATGTAAAGAAGTACTCCTGCAAGTGGCAGATGATGACATTCAGATGGGGTACTCAGTCACTTACAAACTTTCACAACCAACCATCTCTTATTCCAAAATATACCTGCAAAGTATTTTGTATAACCTGTTGAGTAACTCCTTTAAATACCGCAGAACAGACATCCCTCTTGCTATTACTATAAGTATTGATATTAAAGATGAACACACCAGGCTGATGGTATCTGACAACGGTACCGGGTTTGATATGGAAAAGAACAAGGACAAATTGTTTAAACTAAACAGCACTTTTCATAAGGGGTATAACAGCAAAGGGATTGGCATGTTTATTACCAAAACCCAAATTGAGAAACTGGGCGGCACCATTAGTGCAAACAGCAAACCAAATGAGGGCACAACCTTTATAATTACCTTTTAATTTGTAAGCATAACGCTGTTATTGCCTTGCACCTGCAACCATACCCGCAGAGTAGTTATAAGAGTGGTTAAGATCGTACGGGTGTGTTAAAAAGCCATTGCCCGTAGTGTACACCTTGCCCGACACTGCATCAAACTCTGCCTGTAACATCAGCCGGTAATCGTTTGGCCTGTTATCAGTAATTACCAGAAAGAAACCGTTACAAAAGTCTGGTGAAATAGTTGTGTTGGTGGAATCGAGCACAAATGTTTCTGCAGCAACAAAGGGGTGTGGTGTGCTGCTGGCCACCTTGCCGCTTGCAAAGTAAGTGTAGGTATAATATACATCATTACCCTGCCAGGTAATGGTGCCAGATAGTATTTTTTGGCGCAAGGCATCAATCTTGTTTAGTTGTATGCCCCAGGTGCCATGTACTGAATCTGCCGGATTGGTAACCTGGCATATACAGGTGTCCTGTTTAGGCACAGCCACTCCGTTCCATGTACCGGCCCAATTACCCGTAAGGCTTGCTACGGTTTCAATGGTTACCTGTATATCCTGCTCAATACTTATGTTATTGGCAATGCTGTATGCCTTCAATACTAATATATCGCCAGTTAAAAGCTGGGCTTTGTCAAGCATACCTGCTTTTACGGTTATGTTTATCCTAACACTGTCACCGGGTTGCACCTCTGTACTGTCTCCGGCAAAATCCAGTATGCCGGCATGGGTGGCATCATCTTTAACCGCAATTTTAAAAGCAATATTACCGGTGTTTTTTACCCATATTTCACCACCGCATCCTTTGGGCACTACCAGTTGAACACTGGTAGCCGAAAAAGCAACACCGGGGCCGGTATTGCTGCCAACGCCGTTTTTGTGGCAGGCTGCAAACATTACCCAAAAGCATAATGCTGTTATCCAGCAGCAGGCGTATTTGCGCATAGTATGCTATTTTAAAGGTACTTAAATATATCAACTTTCAGCAGTTTGCCAACGCTGTCCGTAGTACTCTTCTTCAGTAAAAACCCATGCGGATAAACAATGCCAATTGCTGTAAGGTACAACCGTTTTAATGCAAAATCAACTTTGATGCATAAAAAAAGAAGTACCCGCACCTGTAACGTTGTCAACCAGATTGTTACAACTATTCGCCACTATAAAAATTGCTGTATAAAAAACACTTTTACCCATATTCATGCTGTTTTTAACCCCGAAAATCAACCGGCAGTTCATCATAGGGTTATTCATCAATTTTTGGACGATAAACGAATAGCTTGTTATAGGTACAGCCGTTTTGTGGGTTCCGGCGATAAAAATTGCGGTCTTTTTGTACGTAATCTACAGCGTTAAAATTTCAATTTGCACCCCAAAAAGCATACTAAGATTATGCTGCTTAAAATCTATTAGGTTACTGCGGTTACGGCTGCGATTCTGGTTCGCGTTGGGTGCTGCGCAGTATATCAGCAAGGTTTGCTTGCCGCGCAACCCCAGCGGGGGGCTGCATCTGTTTAATCCTTGCTTAGCGCTATAACCTTACAGCATTATAAGTATTAAAATTAGCTACCAATAAAACGTTACCGCAGCAATACCACCCACCCGCTTAAAACCGGCATGTTGTTGTGCAGGTTTATAACGTAATAATAAGTGGCAACAGGCAGGGGCTTGCCATTATAAGTGCCATCCCATGGCCGGGCATAACCTGTGCTGTGGAACACCGGCTGCCCCCAGCGGTTAAACACGGCAACATCCGCAGTTGTATAAGCGGCCAGTGCCTGTATTTGCCACACATCGTTAATGCCATCTCCGTTAGGTGAAAATGCATTGGGTATAACCACTTTATCCAGCACTTTTATTAATACACTGTCTTCTGCAACCCCGCATGCATCGGCCGTGGTTACATGCAGTGTATAGGTAATATCAACCGGCGGTTGCACTAAAGGCGTAAGGCTGGTGGGGTTATCCATATACAGGCTTGGCGACCAGTAGAACTTTGCAGAAGTATCGCTTATGCTGCCCTGCAGCATAACATGCTTGCCCTGCACAATGGTTTCACCCGGCCCCGCACTCACGGTTATGGGGTTGTTTACGGTTATCAGCAAGGTATCTGTTGCAATACAGCCACTGTCGGTTACAGTTAATACATATCGTGTTGTTTGCGCTGCTGTAAGTATCGGTCCGGCAATATTTGCCGCGGATAGTGCGCCTGGTGGCTGCCAGCTAAATGTGCCGTTGCCGCTTCCGTTTAACTGCAGCTGTGCGCCTTTGCAAACAGTGGTGTCGTTACCTGCGTTTGCCATGGGGGTATTAACTACAACGGTGGTTTGTGCGGGGCCGGGGCACACATTGTTTGTAGTATCGGCCACAAAGTATGCTCCGGCGTTTGCTGATGTTACCCCTGTAATTTTTACTGTGTTACCTGTGCCTGTAAAACCGCCGGGGCCGGCCCATTTGTAAGCAGTGCCACCGGTAGCCTGTAAAACAAGGTTACCACCGGCACACAAGGGGCTGTTGCTTGTTGCCTGCACCGGGTTAAATACAGCAATAGTTACACTGTCAGTACCCGTGCAGCCACCCTGTGCAACTGTTAACACATAAGTAGTGGTGGCAACAGGCGATGCCACGGGATTGAGAATATTTACAGCGGAAAGCCCTGCTGGCGGCTGCCAGCTGTAACTGCCATTGCCGCTGCCTTTCAGCTGCACCGAAGCGCCTGTACAAATGGCTGTATCACGCCCTGCAAAAGCTGCCGGGTTGCCCAGTACAACAGTTACCGAATCGTAGTTAAAACAAACTTTATCTGATGTATCCCTTACATAATATTTCCCGGTATTGGCGGGTACTGC
>CAZRDD010000012.1:0-23693 GCA_964598675.1 uncultured Parafilimonas sp. | reverse complement strand
CTCTGCATTTTATTTCTTTTTTTTAGTGGGCCAGTCTGCTGAAAATGTTGAGATATATGGCATAAACATTTATGAGCCTTATGAAAGTGGTTTTAGCGGCTGCGAATTTTACGGCCTTAGTTTTAAGCATTGCAGCAATGTAAAAATTGGCAAACCAGCAAAGGGTAATTATTTTATGGGCCTTACCGAGAGTATTTTTGCCGACAGCAGCAGTAACATATCCATACAATCCAACATTGACGGGCTTGACCTTGATGGCAGCACGTCGTATCAGCTTTACGGGGGCGTTTTATATTATGCCCAAAAGGCCATTGATATAACCAATACCAACAATATTCTTATTGGGGGCCCTAATAGCAACCAGGGCAACCACATTGTAGCTTTCAAATCAATCAACATACAACTGTGCTATTTTGATAATGATACTACTTCGCTTAAAATATTGAATAATAAGCTGGGCACCAATATCAACGATACAAGTATTTGGAATGGTTCCTCCTCGGTTGTTCCATCCAGCGTTTTTATAAAGGGTAACACATCTTCTGTAACTTTCAGCAATAATATATTTACAGGAGATATAAGCCTGTTTAACCTTACAAAATACTTTTACTTTCAGGGTAACAGGTTATACAACCCTAATTATTCATTAGATGGAAATTATATTACAAAAATAGCCGTTGCTGGCACAGCAGGGGGAATGATAGGGGGAGATAACCCCGGCGAAGCCAACCAAATATTTTACATGAATGTACTTGGCACTTATGCCATTGTTTCAAGTGATGTTGGGGTAACTATTTTAAAAAACAATATTTATTGTAACGAAACCTATGATTCACCAGTTGCCCCCAATTATTATGGCGATGATGTTGGTTATTTTGATACCTATGGAAGAACCTACCCCTGGGCAATTATTGACAGCCTTACCAATGGTTATGTTAAAGGCAGGGCAAAAGCAAATTGTAAAATAGACATATACCAGGACGATGATTGCCCTGCTTGTGAAGGTAAAATGTACTTAGCCTCAACTACCAGCGATGCACAAGGCAACTGGATTTATAAAGGGCCATTTACAGGGGTTGTAGTAGCAACAGCCACGGATAGCCAGGGTACTACATTCGCTTTTACCCATCCTTTTATAAGGGACGACAGCATGGTTATTAAATTGCCCACTTGTGGTAAAAAAAACGGCTCAGTTAAAGGGATTCAAATAATTGGTGGCAACAATTGGGAGTGGCGAAAGGTGTATTTAGTTAACAATCTTCCAGCGGATTCATTATACTCTACTAAACTTGATATGGATAATATTGAACCTGGAAAATATATTTTGCGCCCTAAATTGGGCGCCACCTGTAATGGATATGCCAGAACTTACACGTTTGCCGATGAATCACCCTTGCTTAATCCAAAATATGTAGAGATTATCCAGCCCACCTGCGGCCAAAATACCGGTTCCATTATGAACATGGGAGGGTCTGGCATGACTTATTCAAAGTTGGAATGGCGTAACGAAAAAGGCGTGGTGGTAGGTACAAGTTACGATTTAACCAATGTTGGTGCAGGTAAGTATGTGTTATATGCCATTGATACATCCGGCGGTGGGTGTATAGATTCATCAAAAGTATATGTACTCATCAACCAGTCTGGCCCATCGCTAAACACCGATTCTGTAAAAATGGCGTATGCTACCTGCGGCAATGCCAATGGGTCAATAACCAACATAACGTATAAAAACACTACCGGTGATATTTACACCGCCTGGGTAGATACAACGGGCAACATTATTGGCCGGGACTTAAACCTTTTTAATGTACCCGCAGGCAGGTACAAACTAAAGTTTAAAGATGGCGGTGGTTGCGATACCATTGTTACCAGCTATTTTACAGTAGTTGATAAAGGCACAATTACCATTGATACCACCTTAAAACTGGTAAAACCGTCCTCCTGCAAAGGCGCTGATGGCAGCATAACCGGCATAACATCAACCAGTGCAACCATCTTCCGGTGGGTAAATACTGCCACCGGCGATACGGTTGGCCGCGCAATAAATATCAATAACATACCCGCCGGTGTTTACCAGCTTTTAGTTGGTAATATTTACGGCTGCCAGGCACAAACTGGTAACATAAACGTTGGCCAGTCTGGCTTTATGCAAACCTCCGTATCAAGCGCAACGGTTACAGATGCTTACTGTGCTTCAAACAATGGCAGTATTGCCATACAACAGTTTACCAGCAATTCATCGTTTTACACTTTTCAGTGGGTTGATAGTTCTACAAACGCCGTTATACCGGGCAGCACCAATCTTCAAAACCTGGCGCCAGGCGTCTATGTATTGTACGCCACCGATACCAACGCCTGCAGGCAGCGTATTTATTCAACCGCTATTAAGCAAACAGGCAAACCACAGTTTGATTACAGCAGGCTGCGGCTTGTAAGCGATACATGCAACCTGCATATTGGTGATGTGCTCTTTTATTCGCAGAATGCGGAGGGCTATGAATGGGCAGGGTATAATATTGCAGGCCAGCCGCAAAGCACATCGCCGCTGGGTATTATTAGCGTTGGGGCAGGCCAATACTACGCCACCATTACCGATAAATATAAGTGTACTGCAACAAGCGATACTTTTACCATAACCAATTACGACATAAGCCCGGCTGCACCCCAGGCGGGTGATCAGCTTGTTTTACGTGGCACGCAGGCAACCTTGCAGGTAACCAATGCGCAACCCGGCAAATACAACCTGTACGATACCGTTAATGCAAGCATACCGGTTTATACCTCGGAAGCGGGTATATTGGTAACACCGCCTGTTTATTACGACAAGCTTTTTTACATACAGTACCTGCGGGGTGATTGTGCCAGCGCAATGCAACAAGTTTGGGTAAAAGTGTACGATAGTACGGTTATCAAGGTGCCTAATGCTTTTTCCCCCAACGGAGATGGTATAAACGATGTGTGGCGGCTAAACGTACAGGGCATGGTTAGCAACTACACCTTAACGGTGTTTAACCGGTACGGACAGGTGGTGTACACCTCTCGCGACATTAACGCCCCCTGGGATGGCACCATGAATGGCAAGCCCCTGCAGGTGGGTACTTATTATTACATTATACAGGCAACAGACAATAACAGCAGGGCTGTTAAACAAAGCGGGTATATTATGTTATTGAAGTAACAAATACCAAAAAAAAGGATGGCCTCTTTTAAAGAAGCCATCCTGTAAACCACACCTCACAAATCAAACGTCATCTATTTACTAATGTATTACCCTGGGGGCCAGCAGTTTATACAGCACAGGGGTAACAACCCTTGTAAGCAAAGTTGAACTTATTAGCCCGCCAATAATTACCAGGGCCAGCGGCGAGTACAATGGGTTTTTCTCCATTACTAAGGGCAGCAGGCCACCAATAGCAGTAAGCGTGGTGAGAATAATAGGTATAAACCTTGTTTCGCCTGCTTCCTGTATAGCATCATCCAGGCTAAGGCCGTTGCGGCGCAACTGGTCGGTATAATCCACCAGCAATATGGAGTTCTTTACTTCAATACCCACCAGCGCAATTAAGCCCACCACCGCTACAAACGATAACGTATTACCTGTTAGCAGCAGCATAAGTATAGCACCCACTATGCCCAACGGTACAACCGATAAAACGATAAGCGTGCCCTTAAAAGTTTTAAACTCAAGGATTAATATGCCCAGTATACCAAAAACGGTGATGAGTATAATGGTGCCCAGGCCGCCAAAGCTTTCCTGGCTGGCTTCCACATCGCCAGCGGCAACATAATGCGCACCGGGTGGAAAATGAAAAGCATCCAGTTGCTTTAACAGCCCGCTGGTTATTTTGGCGGTGTTATAACCGTTTTTTACAAAGGCGGTTACAACGGTATAACGGTCTTTATCGTAGTGGTTAATGCCGGTAGGGCTGCCCTGAAACTGTATGTCGGCCAGCTCGCTCAACGGTATCAAAGTACCCGCGTAGCTGCTTACGTACACTTTTTTAAACACATCAATGGTTTGCACTTTTTCGTGTGGCAGGGTAATGTTTATGTTGTACTCATCGCCATTGTCTTTTCTAAAAGTGCCGATGTTTAAGCCGGTAACCGCCATGCGTATGGTTTTATCCACCTCGCTAACAGCAACCCCCAGTAACCCGGCTTTAGCTTTGTTAACCTTAATCTTAATATCAGTTTTAAGGGTGGTAAGCTCGTTGTTTACATACATGGTGCCTTCTGTTTTCTTCAGCAGGTCTTCCACGCGGAAGGACAGTGCGCGCAGGGTGTCCAGGTCTTCGCTGAACAGGCGTATGGCTATCGGCGCTTCTACTGGCGGGCCCTGCTCAAAATCTTTCACCTCAATTTTAGCATTCGGGAAGCCCTTAAACTTATCGCGCAGCTTATCAATCAGTTTGCGTTTTTCAGCAGGGGGTGTTTCCTGTAGTTGTATAAATATTTGTGCGTAGTTGTTGGCATCGTTCCTGGGTATTACGTTGTAATATATCCTGGGGTTGCCATGCCCAACATTGGTGGTATAGTTTTTAAGGGCAGGTATGGTTTTAATATTGTCTTCCACGTAACGCGCAACGCTGTCGGTAGTGGTGAGGCTCGAACCTAAAGGCGTTTCAATATTAATCATAAACATCGGCTTTTCCGATGCAGGAAACAAGCTGAAGCCTACCACCGGTATAAGTGCCAGGGCGCCGCCAAAAATTGCCACAGCTACCACAATGGTTGTAATGGGGTTAGCAATGGCGCGGTGCAGCAGCTTGCGGTACGAGCCACTGATGAGGCGTTTTAACCCGCGCAAAAACAGGTTGCCATCCGGGTTCTCATGGTTGCTTAATATTCTGCTGGAAAGGAACGGCACAATGGTTAACGATACAAACAGCGAAGCAAGCACTGTAGTTACCACGGCAGCAGGAAGGCTGCGTATAAAATCGCCAGCACCCTCCGGTAAAAAGAGCAGGGGCAAAAAGGCGAATATTAGGGTAGCTGTGCAACCAAGTACCGCCAGGCCAATTTGTTTGGTGGCTGCCATAGCAGCTTCTTTTTTACCGTAGCCTAAGCGCAGGTAGCGTTCAATGTTTTCAACCACCACAATGCTATCGTCTACCAGCAGGCCCAGGGCCACCACCAAACCTACAATACTAAGCTGGTTAATGGTAAAGCCAAACATATCCAGCAGAAAAAGCCCTATTGCCAGCGATAGCGGTATAGATATCATTACCACCAGGCTGGCCCGCAAACCAAGGGGCAATAAGGTGAGCAGCACAAGGAAGATGGCAATAGCAAAGTCCCTTGAAAAACCACCTAACCTATGGTGTACACTTTCCGCATTATTAAAGCTTTGCTCAAAATGGATGCTTTTGGGCAGTTCCGCAGCAAACTTGTTTAATACCGGCTGCATCTCTTTTTCCACATCAAAAATATTAGTGCCCATTTTTCTGCTGGCGGTAACAAACACCCCGCGCACCCCATTAAGCCTTCCTATATAGCTTTGCTCCTCGTAGTTAAATTCAACTTCCGCAACATCTTTTACATATAACAGCTTGCCATTGGCACTGCTGATGATAGTGTTGTTAATTTCATCAACGCTCTTATAATCACCACTGGTTTTTATATTGAATTTTTTGGTGCCCATTTCAATACTGCCGCCGGGTATGTTTACATTCTCGCTTTGTATGGCACCAATTACCCGGTTTAGCGGAATGCCCGCCTGTGCCATTTTTTGCAGGTTAAGCGATATGCGTACCTGCTGTTGTGGAAAAGCCCAGTTATCAACATTTTTAAGGCTTTTTATTTTCTCCAGGCGTTTCTTCAGTTCCTTACTCCATTCCTCAAGGTCTTTGTAGGGCATGGTTTGACTGGTTAAACCAAACTGGGATATGTTTACATCGCTGGGGCTGAACTTCAAAATATCAATGCTCAAAATGTCCTTTGGCAAATCGCCCCGCAGCGCATCTACTTCGCGTATTACATCCTGGTATTTTTTATCAGGGTCACTGCTGTATTTAAAATCAATTCTTATTACTGCAAGGCCATCGTCAATTTTGGTGATGATGCGTTTAATATCATCCATTGCATTAATCTTCTTTTCCATTTTATCTACCACAAGCTGCTCCATATCCTTAGGGCTGGTGCCAGGGTAAATAACCACCACATTAAACTGCGGTGCCTGAAAGTCGGGGTCCTCCCCGCGCGGCATGTGCAGCAACGAGTTTACGCCAATGGCTATCATCATTACAAAAACGATGAGGGTAAACTGGTAATTTTTTACTGAGAAGTCAGTTATTTTCATAACAAGATGGTTTTAATTTTTTGTAGCCAGGCATTGCAACACTGCGCATCTTTGCTTGCGTCGCACACTTGTACTGTTGTAATACTATTGGGCTTTAGGGCATTGGCCGCCATTGCCGCTTGCTGGCAATACCTGCACTTTTAGCAAAAGGCCGCAAATGGCCAGGGCCTGTATCAACCTTACCTTCATCCCAAATCATCCGGCAAACCGGTACAGGTAATTATTTTACCAGCTTAACTGTTGAGCCTGGAGTTAAGTAGCTTACGCCCGCCGTTATTACCGCTGTAATATTTTCAAGCCCGTTGCTTATGGCTACTTTGTCATTATCGAGAAAAGCAATTTTAACGGAGTGTTTTGTAACCGTTGCCCCATCTGCATTAAGGGTATATACAAAACCTTTTTTGCCATCGCCTTCTGTAATGGCTTCTATGGGTATCATAGCCACCTGCTCCGGCGCAGTGGTTTTAAGCTGTATGGTGGCAAACAAACCTGGCGCAAATTTTTTATCGCCCGGCAACACTTTCACCTCCACTTCGTAAGTGCCGCTAACAGGGTCGGCCGCCTGGGCAATTTTGGTAATAATACCTTTAAAGGCATCAGCGGGGTAGGCGTCAAGCGTTACATCTGCAACATTGCCTGTTTTAAGTATCGCCCATTCTTTATCAGGTACGCCAAAACGCACTACCCAGTCGCTGTTGCCGCTGCCACTCATCATAAACACAGGTGCGCCGGGGGAAGCCACCTCTCCTTCATTCATTATTTTCTTTATTACAACACCATCTTCAGTGGCGTGTATTTCGGCATATTCGCGGTTAAACTGTGCAATACGCAGGCTTTCGCCAGCCACGCTTACCTGTGTTTGCACATTTTGATATTGTTCGAGGGAGGCTACTGTGTCTTCGTACAAATTCTTTACCCTGCCTGCATCTCTTTTGGCTTTGTCAAGGGCAACGGTTGCCTGTTGCACCTGTGCGTTTATCTCGGTCATGTTCAGCGATGCCAGCAGTTGACCCTTGCTTACATGGTCGCCCTCCTTTACATAAATTTTTGAGATAACACCCCCAATTTTAAACCCGGGTTTTGATTGGGTGGTTGATGCTATAAGCCCCGAATACTCCAGCGTTGGGGCATAGTTAATAACTGTTACCGGTTGTGTTTTTACCAGTACTGCATCAGTTGAGGCATCGCTGCCAGCGGTAGGTTTTGCCCCACCACTGCCGCAAGCATTAAATATTATGCCTGCAACCAGCAGTAACAAGGCATGCGTTTGTATTTTTTTCATAACAGGTTTTTTATTTTTTGCCTGGTGGCGTATTAATTTATTTAAGTGTATATGCGGCGGTTACCCTTTCCAGTTCAGCCGATTTGTTTAATACTGCAAGCTGTGCCAGCGAGTATTTTATTTCGGCATTGGTCATTTCTGTGCGGGCCTGTATCAGCTCAATTTGTAATGCCTGGCCCTCCCGGTATTTTTTATCGGTTAAGCGGTATGCCTCGCGGCTGCTTTCGGTTTCATCGGCAGCGCTTTGCAGGGTTTGTACGGCAGTAAGGTAAGCGTTGTAGGTAGTGGTTACCTGCAACTGCAGTTGCTTTTCCACATCATTGTATTGTGTTTGCAGCTGCTGTATATCGGCCTGCGTTTGTTTTATTTTAAGCTTGTTATCGTTGCCTTTAAAAATGTTCCAGGTAAGCTGCAGGCCACCAAGCTGGTAAAACTGTTTATCAAACACATTAAAGCCAAACCCCTGGAAGCCAATATTGTAAAAAGCGTTTAGCCTGGGCAGCTTAAAGCTCTCATTAAGTTTAAGGCTGGTTTGCAGGGCTTTTTGCCCGCTTTTTATTTGGGCCAGTTCCTCCCTGCCTGCGGGTATTTCTGCGGTTACAGTTTGCGTGGTGTTAAGGCTGTTATAAATGGCCGTATCTTTTTCCACCGGTGTTTCAAACGGCTGATTTAGTAAAAAATTAAAATAGGCGGCTGCGTTCTTTTTGTTTTCCATGGCACCGGCAAGCGATGTTTGCACCTGACTTACCTGTGTTTTTGACTTTAAAACAACATCGCGGGTGGCAACGGTGTTTTTTACAAGCTTCTCACTAACCCGCAGGTTTTCGTTTACTACGGCAAGGGCATTGTTGTAAATTTCCACTGCTTTTTCGGCCTGCAGGTATTGGTAGTATGCCTGCTTAATGTTTTTTACCAGGT
The DNA here is from genome assembly GCA_964598675.1 of uncultured Parafilimonas sp. Taxonomy (GTDB): domain Bacteria; phylum Bacteroidota; class Bacteroidia; order Chitinophagales; family Chitinophagaceae; genus JABDFW01. The sequence goes on along the minus strand of CAZRDD010000012.1, from coordinate 15,195 downwards.
CTCTTTTATATACTTCTATTTCGGCCAGCCTGCCATTAATCATTTCCTCTTTAATGGAGCGGTTGAGTTTTAACTCGGGGTTGTACACCGGCATGGCTACCGCAATTTTGGTATCGTGAAAATTGTTGGGCAAAAACTTGATGGTTTGGTTTTGTACCTGCGGAAATTTGTTGGATGATGTTAGCTGGTTTAACGATGAGTATACATTGTTCAGCAGGTCGCCAATGGGTAAATCCTGGCTGCGGCCGCCTGTAGCCAGCGTGTATTGGGAGTTTACCTCTACTTGTGGATAAAAAAGGGCTTTGGCTCGGTCCAGGTCAAGCCTGGCTTTTTCAACATCAAAACTTTTTTGTTTCAGTTGCAGGTTACTGTCCAGGCCTTTTTTAAGGTAGCCATCCAATATGCTTTGCGCCGGTAATTGTGCTGCGGCCGCAAGCATTATAAGAAGTAGTGCAATGTATTTCATTGTACAGTTAATTTATTATGTAAAAATTATTAACAACGTTAAGTAATAATGAAATTTTTTTAGCCCTCCTGCAAATGCCTTCCAGTTTGGTCGCAAGAGCTTAAAAACCAGTTGAGCGATTGCTGCATCATCCCTTTCATTTGGTCGGATGGCACCAGTTTATCTAAACGCTCCCTTATGGCCAGGCTAACCATACCATGTACCATACCCCAAACAGCCATACTTGCAGCAGCTACATTGCCATTTTGTATAAGCCCTTTATCCATCGCCTCCTGTATGGTTTGTTTAAGTACACCTAATGCGCCTTCTCCGTAATGCCAGTTGCAATCCTCCCGCTCCATTAAGGCTTTCATAGGGGCATGCTGAATAAACATTATGTCGTAATATTCAGGGTTTTCCAGTCCAAACTGCAGGTAATTCTCCCCCATTTTATACAGCCTTATTAATGGGTTTTGTATTGTGGCCAGGTTTTGATTAAGCTCCTGCATTTTTTGAAAGCCCAATTCGTGCAGGTTGTAAAAAATTTCATCTTTATCTTTAAAGTACAGGTACACGGTGGTAGGGCTGTACTCAATAATATCTGCAATTTTGCGAATGGTAACATGGTCGTACCCTTCCTCTATAAAAAGTTTCATGGAGGCCTCCAGAATCATTTTCCGTATCTCCAGCTTTTGCTTTTCTTTTCTCTCTGCTATTCCCATAATTACGATGTAAAAATACTTAACACTGTTAATTTTCCAAATTAATTTTTAGTTTTTTTAAAATTACTCCCTGCCTTTTGCCCTCTTGTGTAAATAATACTTGCGGCTTGTAGCAAATGTAACTTGTTGCTAATGTACAATATAGGGGCTTAAAAATTGGGGCAGGGCAATTTGTCGTCCTCTGTTTTGTGTTTAAAAGGGTGTATGCTAAGCATAAGATACCCGCCGCCATTATAGGTTTGTGTGCCTGTTTTAAACCATTTTGTAAAATCGAGGCTGTGTACACCCAGCAGCAAAGGGCCTATTTTAACGGCTGCGCCCACCCAAAGCATACCCTGGGTATTGTACTGTACAGGCAGGTACAGGCCCCAGGCCTGGGTTTCCCAACGGGGTGTTATGGTTAGCAGGTTAAGTTCCCTGGTCCGCAGAATGGCGGAGTACGGCTGTGTGCTGTAAAAATTAAGGCTTAGCTCGCCGTTTATAAATAAATGACTGCCTAAATTTCTGTCGACAGATATTACCATACGTGTTGGCAGCGATATGTTATACCTGCCAACCGATGTATCAACATTGGCAAATAAGCTGCCTAGGGTATCCCTTAACTGTTTTATGTTTTTTACGTGGTTTATTTGGTATTGTATATTGCTGTCGTTCAGGTTTAGTTGTGGTGTGTTTGCCGTAAACGAGCCCTCTATGGGGTTAAAACGGTTGCGCCCAATATCCATAATGCTTGCCCCTATTTTCCAGGTGTAATTGGTAGCATTTACTTCCTCATCATCCCCGTTGTCATCAGTTTTAAATAAATATTCAGCGCCAATATCTATACCGGCAGCGGGCAACGCTTTTTTTATGAAGTTTTTAAAATTCTGTGTGTTTGTGTTATTTCGGTTGGTAACCAAATAATTATCGGAGTATTCTGCTTGCAGCGAGGCTTGATTAAACACGAAATAATTGTTTCCGTTTGCCTGCACCTGTGTAAAACTGGCACGGTTAACATTGGCAAAAGCACCGGAAAGCCCCTTGAGGTAAGATACCGTTATACCTGCACTTAACCTTGTGTGCTGGTTTTGCAGCAATATGCGCGAGTAATTAAAGCTGAACTCAGCCCAGGCGGCATGGGTAACAAAACCATCTAAATAAGGAACGGTGTTGTTGGCCATCAAAAAATTTTGTGCAGATTTTATGCTGTCACTGTAAAAAAAGGGCAGGCTTTTATAGTGGTTATAGGTACGCAAGCGCACACCCGCAGCAAACGCACTTTTACTGTTGATGTTAAACTTGAAGTTGAGCAGATTAACATCAATATTGTTATGAAAGAACCTCGACCGCATGCCTTCCGTTAAAAAAACAGCTGAATTGGTATTGTTGGTAAGCGAGTTGTTGCGGACGGTGAAAGCGGTATTGGTAATATTGCTTTGCATGGCAAAAACAGTAACATCCCATTTATAAGCACTGTTTACCGTTGAAGCAGGGTTGTTGTACATGCCAGCAACACCTGCGTAGGGCGAACCACTAAAGGCATGGTAACTTTGTGCCTTTACCTGTATAAAGCAACTGTATAATAGCAGGGTAAGTATTAACAGGTATGAAGTTGGCTTCTTCAAAATGTATATTCGTTAGGTATTAAAGGCTGTGTTGTAAACGTTGCAAATATGGTTATTATTGCTGGTTTATGGTATTGCCTTTTTTTAAAGTAAAATAAAAACGGCTGCCTTTGCCCGGCTCGCTTTCAATGCTGAAGGTGCCATTGTTGCGTGATATGAAATCTTTACAAAGCAACAGGCCAAGGCCCGTCCCTTTTTCTTTTGATGTGCCAAAGGTGGTAACACTTTCGCCACTGTTTATTTTTTGCAGTGCTTCTGGTGCTATACCGCAACCGGTATCGGCAACACATACCTCTACGTGGTCATTTTTTTGTTCTGCAAGCACCGTAATACTGTCGCCCGGCCTGCAAAATTTTACCGCGTTCGATAGTAGGTTGCGCGCCACAAGCTGCACCATGTCCTTATCGGCAAACACAAACAAATCTGTTGTAAGCGTAGTATTTAGTATGGTAATTTTTTTGTCTGTGGCAGGTTGCTTTACACCTTCAAGCGCCTCATCAAGCAGGCTGTTAAGCTTAAAAGTAACCGGGTTAACGGTAACGCCGTTCATTTGGCTTGATGCCCATTGTAAAAGATTGGTAACCAGGTTAACGGTGTAATCAACATTAACGTTAAGCTGCACCATCAGTTCGGTTACTTTTTCAATGGGCAGTACCCCATCCTTAAACAGCGTAAGCAGGCCCTGCAGCGTAATAAACGGGCTGCGAAGGTCGTGGGCTATTACAGAAAAAAGCTTATCTTTTTGCCCATTGCTTACCCTTAGCAGGGTTGCCTGGTTTTCAATTTCTTCTTTCTGGCGGCTAATTTCAATATTCTTTTCTTCAAGCACTTTGTTCCGCAGTTGTTTGTCTGCCCTGCTTTGGTATAAGGCAATAACAATAACACCCAGGGTAAAAATTAACAGCACTGCAATAATTATTTGTAATTTTTGGTTTTGCAGGGTATGTTCATTCAGTAAATCTTTTTTTGCCTGGCCATCCTTTAAGGCCACTGTTTCCTGCTCGTATTTGTATTTGGCCTGTAGCTCAAACAGCTTTTTTTGCGTTTCATCGTTAAAAAGGCTGTCGTTAACACTTTTTGCTATTTTAAGGTTTTGAAAGGCGTTTTTGTAGTCGCCCGCAGCTGCATAAATATCAGCTAATGTTTGCGAGGCATCTGCTATATCTTTTTTGCCCTTTTTTGCCTGGGCCAGCAACAGGCTTTCCCTGGCCAGCTTTAAAGCCTGCTTATATTTACTTTGCTTAAAATATACCTTGGCTATATAAAGTTTTGTGTTGGTAATACCTAACTGGTCGTTGGTTAGAGTATAATAATCCAGCGATTGCTGATAGTATTTAAGCGCTTCGTTATATTGAAGGTTGTTATACAATATGCCACCCAGGGTGTTTCTTAAAAAAGCCCCATAATAGTCATTTTTTAAAATGCTTGCTAACTCCAACGACTTTTGAGCAAAGCCAAACGCTTTTGCATAATCTTTTTTAGAAGCATAAATTTCTGCCTGGTTGCTTAGTTCTCCAGCCAGCCTCAGGGTGTCGCCAAGCTGCAGTGCCAGGTTATACGCCTTTATTGAATACACTAAAGCATCATCATACCGGCCTATGTTTACGTAACTGATGCCAATGTTGCTTACCGCCATGCAAATAAGGTGGTTATCGTTTATTTTTTCTGCTGCCGTTAGCGATTGCTGGTAATATAACAGGCTTTGGTTAAAATCGCCGGTAAGCATATAGCCATTACCTATTTGCCTTAGGCTTTCTGCAATGCCTTTTTCATAATTAATTTTTTGAGATAGCGTATAGCTTTTATGTGCGTAAAAAAAAAGACTGTCGGCATCAAGTGCATAATACAGGTAAGCCAGTCGTGCTATGGAGTTTATATAAGCAGTATCCTGCTCAAAGCCGTACTGCTTTTCCTGTTTGCTTATTTTAGCGCGTAAACTGCCTATTTCAGCAGGCTGTGCGGCTGCTGAAACACAAAGAAGGACCATACATATTACAAACAGCCATCTATTGTTCATCGGGGTAATAGGCAACAATTAACTGTGCAAATGGTAATAATTGCCGCTTTGATGGTATAATGCCTAAATTTTTGGTAAATTTAGCACAATGCGCCATACATGAATCAAATTTTTGATGTTTGTTTTTGCATTAAAAATGTTTGTTTTTGCGCAAAAGAAGTAACAGAGCAAGCGTTTTTGTAGCCATACTCTTTTTATTTATTAAATTTTTATTTTTTGTAATGCTTTTTTAATCAGTGCTATTTTTTAAATATCTGCCTGGCTGCCAAAAACTGCACAGGCTAAAACAATAAACTTTTTACCTTGCACGCATGCAACAAGTTTTTAGCTATAGCCGGTTATACAGTTTTACCTTCAGCGTATTTAAAAGTATTGGCTGTACAGAAGAACATGCCGAAACAGCCACCAAAGCATTGCTTTCTGCGGACATAAGGGGTATTGACAGCCATGGCGTAGCCCGCCTTAGCGGCTATGTGCGCCTGTGGCAGGCTAAGCGTATAAATGCGGCTCCGGCTATAAAAATAGTACACGAAACCCCCAGTACCGCCGTTATTGATGGCGGCAGCGGCCTTGGGTTGGTGGTGGCACCGTATGCCATGCAGGTAGCAATTGATAAGGCTGCCAAAGTGGGTACCGGCTGGGTTAGTGTGCGTAACAGCAACCATTTTGGTATTGCGGGTTACCATGCCATGATGGCCTTGCAGCACGATATGATTGGTATGGCTATGACCAATGCCAGTGCTTTGGTTGCCCCAACTTTTTCAATTGAGCGTATGCTGGGTACCAACCCAATAGCAGTAGCCATACCAGCAAACGAACAGCCCGCTTTTGTGGCCGATTTTGCCACCACCACTGCCGCAAACGGTAAGCTGGAAATATTGCAGCGTAAAAATGCAGATACCCCCGAAGGATGGGTACAAGATGAAGCAGGGAATACCAGTACCGATGCCAATATTCTAAAAAAGAACGGCGCGCTGCTGCCCTTAGGCAGCGACCGCGAGCATGGCAGCCATAAAGGGTATGCCCTGGGCAGTATTGTAGATATATTTTCGGCGGTTTTAAGTGGTGCCAGCTATGGCCCCTGGGCACCACCATTTCCGGCGTATGTACCCATGCCGCAAAATATGCCGGGTGAAGGCCTGGGCCATTTTTTTGGGGCCATGCGGGTAGATGCTTTTCGCCCGGCAGAAGAGTTTAAACAACACATGGATAATTGGATTAACCGTTTTCGTGCAGCCAAACCAGCCCCCGGCCACGAAAAGGTTTTAATACCGGGCGACCCCGAACGCGAAATGGAGGCCCTGCGCATGCAGCAAGGTATACCCATTGTGGCCAGCGTGGTGGACGACCTGGCGAAAGTGGGGGAGATGTTTGGGGTGGTGCTGTAAAAGACAGGAGGATAATTATTACTGTTGACAGGCCTATTTGACTAGGTGCTGATAAAATAAACAGCAAACGCGCCCGGGCAAGTGCATAAAATCCGCCTTATGCGTTATTAAAATCCGCTTATTTTTTACCCTGCCGCCTGCAACATTAACAAGTGGCACAACCTATATCCCCTATATTTGCGCAGGCTGTAAATAATTCACCAATACTGTAAATATTCACCATTGCTGTTAATCACGTACTGGATAGCCCTGCCGTTTGTATACCTTATTAGTATTTTACCTTTCAGGGTACTGTACCTGCTGAGCGATTTTTTTTATGTGCTTATTTACTATGTGTTGGGGTACCGCAAAAAAACGGCGCTGGATAACCTGCGAAATTCGTTTCCCGGCAAAACAGAGGCTGAATTACTGAAGATTAGAAAGGCATTTTACCATTACCTGTGCGATCTTTTTCTGGAAACGTTTAAAACACTTACCATAAGCAAAAAGGCCATGCTGAAGCATTGCAGCATGCACCCCGATGCAAAAGCCATTTTTGACGGGCTGGCCGCACGTAACCAAAGCGCCATAATTGTAATGGGGCATTTTGGCAATTGGGAGTGGGCGGGCAACACCTTTAGCCTTTGCTGCAAACACCAGTTATATGTTATATACCACCCGCTTAAAAACAAATATTTTAACGGGCTTATTATAAAAATGCGCACCCGTTTTGGCACCCGGCTAATACCAATGAAGGAAACTTTTAAGGAAATGGTTAAAAACAGGGGCGAACTGAATGCAACCGCATTTATTGCAGACCAGTCGCCCAACCCGGACAGCGCCTATTGGATGCGTTTTATGCACCAGGATACCCCCGTTTTTATGGGTACAGAAAGGCTGGCGCAAAAAATGAAGTACCCTATTGTGTATGTATCGGTTAAACGGCTTAAGAGAGGGTACTATACCCTTACCGCAGAATTATTGAAAGAACCACCTTACAGTAATACGGTGGGCGATATTACAGAAGCCCATACACGCAGGCTGGAAAAAGATATTATGGGGCAGGAAGAAACCTGGCTGTGGACACACCGCCGCTGGAAGCATAAAAGGCCAGTGAGTGTTACAACAACTGATATATAAAACAAACGATATGCTCTGCGGAAAAGAACTTATTTTGGCTACCAAACCTTTTGCAAAGGAAATACGCAGTAAAAGCTGGATGGTTACCATTTCTACTTTCAGCCTGCTGGCGTTATGCCTGGCGGGTACGGTGTTTTTACCCTGGCTTGCTCTGCGCATTGTAAGCAGTGTATTGGCCGGGTTGTTGCTTATACGGGCTTTTATTATTTATCACGATCATCAGCACCATTCCATACTAACAAAATCGGTTACGGCAGATGTACTTATGACGTTTTTTGGCATGTATATGCTTTCGCCAACCAGCATCTGGAAGCGTAGCCACGACCATCACCACAACCATAATTCAAAGCTTTTCAGCGCCAGCATAGGCTCGTACCCTATTGTTACCCGTAAGAAATTTTTAACGTTTACCCCGGCTGAAAAATTTGGCTACCTGGCTACGCGTCACCCCATTACCATAGGTTTGGGTTATTTCTCCATGTTTATTGTAGGCATGTGCGTTATGTCGTTTGTAAAAAGCCCTAAAAAGCATTTTGATGCACTGGTAACGCTGGTGTTTCATTTTACCACGGCCACCCTGCTGGTTATATTTTGCGGTTGGCAGGTATGGTTCCTGTCGTTTTTTCTTCCTTTTTTTATAGCCTTTGGCTTAGGCTCGTACCTCTTTTATGCGCAGCATAATTTTCCTGGGGTATGTTTTGCTGATAATACAGAATGGGCCTACGAGAAAGCCGCCCTCGAAAGCTCAAGTTATATGGAGATGAACCCTGTTATGCAGTGGTTTACCGGCAACATAGGCTATCATCATATTCACCATCTTAACGCCAAAATACCTTTTTACCGCCTGCCAGAGGTTATGGAGCATTTTCCTGAGCTGCAGCAATGCAAAAAAACATCTTTATCGTTCAAAGATATTTTAGCTTGCTTCCGTTTAAAAATTTGGGATACCGATGAAAAACAAATGATTGGGTTAAAGCATCTTCAGGCTTAAAGAAGGCTTTAAGAGCGCTTAAAATACCTGTAAATTGGTTTCTCCTGTCTTTTTGGGCTATTCTAAAAACCAAATTTTGTTTGCAGGTTTTACAACTGGTTTACTTTTAGGGTACAATATCCAACGAAGTAACCAGTTTTAAAATCCAATATCCACCCCAGGCATGGTAGCAGCGTATGTTTAACTATTCCTGCAAATAATTTTAAGGTGTACAAAATAATAATGGCGTTGCCAGTGCCGACAACGCCATTATTATTTTTATAAGTTAAAGCTGGCTTTCAGCCGCTGCAGCGGAATAACAAATTAATACACTTTTATTACCTGGCCTGTTAGCGGCCCTTCCACGGCTTTAATGTAAGCAGCAACCACTCTGTCCATTGTAACGGGTATATGCCCCGGAAAGTAGGGGAAATAGCCGGGCGAGTCCACCACCACGCCCGGGCTAACAGCATTAATGCGTATGCCATTGGCAAGCTCTACTGCAGCGCCGGTTACAAAGCCGTTAATGGCACCGTTTACGGTGCTAAGGTTTACGCCGTTTATAACGGGGTCTTCCGCTAATATGCCACTGGTAAGTGTAAAACTGCCTTTTGGGTTAATATAGTGCTGGCCAATAAGCACCAGGTTTACCTGGCCCATCAGCTTGCTGTTTATGCCTTTTCTAAAATCAATATCGGTGGTGTTTTGTAAAGGGCCAAAATGGCCGTTGCCGGTAACACTTACCAATGCATCAAAGCTGCCAATGTGTTTAAACATCGCTTCAATGGTGTCGGTATCGTCAATATCTATGTTCAAATCGCCGTTGCTGCGGCCAACTTTTATCACCTCGTGCCGCTCGGCTAATGCAGGGGCAATTTTTTTGCCCAGTGTGCCGGTGGCACCCACAATAATTATCTTCATTGCAAAAAAGTATTTTAAAAACCTGCAGAAAAAACTTGTTACAACAGTTTTTCCATGTTGTAATGTGGTATGGTTACTTCAAAAAACTCATCGCCGGTAACGGTGTAGCCCAGTTTCTCGTAAAAACCTACGGCTGTTTTACGGGCGTGCATCCTTATTTTTTTGTAGCCATTGTCGTAAGCAACATTTTCAGCAAACTGCATCAGTACACGGCCTATGCCTTTACCCTGCAGGCCCGATAGTACGGCCATCTGCCTAAGGCGTACCTCTTTGGGGCCTTCGGCCGTAAGCAGGCAGCAGCCTTCCATCACATCATCGTCAAAACAGCCTATCAAAATATCGTTTTTTTCTTTCTCCAGGTCTTCCGCAGTAAAACTAAGGCCGAGTGGTTTGCGCAGTATCTGGTAGCGCAAATCAATCATTTGTTTGTATTCTGCGGAGCCGTGGTCTATTATTTTTATTGCCATTGGTAAAATTGGAGCGTCAATTTAGCAATCATTTTTCATAAAATCACACTATATTAGGTTAAACAAGCAGTTTTAATACTTTAAAATGGTGTTTAGCAAAACAAAAAAATAAGAAAATATTGTGTATTGCCCAAAATATATATTTTTGCGCCTGTAACAAAAACTTAAAACAATGTCAGACATCGCAACAAGAGTAAAAAAGATCATTGTTGACAAATTAGGCGTAGATGAAGCAGAAGTAACTAACGAAGCTTCTTTTACAAATGATTTGGGCGCAGACTCATTGGATACTGTTGAGCTTATTATGGAATTTGAAAAAGAGTTCAACATCTCTATCCCTGATGAGCAGGCTGAAACAATTACCACTGTTGGCCAGGCTACTACTTACCTGGAAGAGCACGCTAAGTAACAAAGCCGCTTTAACGATACTCACAATCCGCCCCGCATACAGCGGGGCGGATTTTATCACTTTAACCTCAGGCTTACCATATAACTATCTATGCAATTAAAAAGAGTTGTTGTTACGGGCATTGGTGCCATTACACCCATTGGTAATGATTTGCACGAATACTGGGATGGCCTTATAAACGGCGTTTCCGGTGCAGATTTTATTACCCAGTTTAATGCAGAAAAGTTTAAAACAAGGTTTGCCTGCGAGGTAAAGAGCTTTGAAGCGACGAAGTACCTGGACAGGAAGGAAGCCCGCAAAATTGACCGGTTTACACAGTTTGCCCTTGTGGTGAGCGACCAGGCCATGGCCGATGCAGGGCTTAACAAGGATAACATTAACCCCGACAGGATTGGTGTTGTTTTTGGCAGCGGTATTGGCGGCCTTATTACTTTTCAACAGGAGGTGATAGAATTTGCCAAAGGCGATGGTACACCACGTTTTAACCCTTTCTTCATCCCCAAAATGATTTTGGATATTGCCGCAGGGCAAATATCTATGCGCCATAACCTGCGCGGGCCAAATTTTGCCGTAGTAAGCGCCTGTGCCACCAGCACAAACGCTATTATAGAGGCATTTAATTTGTTACGATTAGGCAAGGCCGATATTATTTTAACGGGTGGCAGCGAGGCGGTAATAAGCGAGGCTGGCGTTGGTGGCTTTAATGCCATGAAAGCCATGAGCGAGCGTAACGATGACCCCAAAACAGCCAGCAGGCCTTATGATAAAGACCGTGACGGCTTTGTAATGGGCGAAGCGGCTGGTATGCTTGTACTTGAAACATTAGAGCATGCTGTTGCAAGGGGTGCAAAAATTTATTGTGAAATTGCAGGTGGCGGTGCAACTGCCGATGCGCACCATATAACAGCACCTCACCCCGACGGGTTAGGTGCACGTAATGTGATGCTTGCCGCATTGGAAGATGCAGAAATGCAGCCCCACGAAATTGACTACATTAACACCCACGGCACATCAACCCCTTTGGGCGATGGCGCTGAGGTAAAAGCCATACTGGGTGTTTTTGGGGAACATGCATACAACATAAATATCAGCTCCACCAAATCAATGACCGGCCACTGCCTTGGCGCAGCCGGTGTTATTGAAGCCATTGCATGTATTAAAAGTGTAATGCACGATATAGTGCCCCCTACCATTAACCACTTTACCGACGACCCCGATCTTGACCCAAGGCTAAATTTTACGTTTAATAAAGCCCAGGAACGCACCGTGAATGCCGCTTTAAGCAATACATTTGGTTTTGGCGGACATAATGCCTGCGTAATTGTAAAAAAATACGTAGCTTGACATTAATTTGTGAGATTATTCAATAAGATTTTTAGAAAATCTGATAAACCAGATTTTGAACAGCAATTGCGTAACGTACTGGGTGTAAAACCCGGTAAACCAGCTATTTACCGCACCGCATTAAGCCACCGCTCAGTAAAAGAGGGCGCTGACGAAAATAACGAACGGCTTGAATACCTTGGGGATGCCATACTAAGCGCTGTAATTGCCGACTACCTGTTTAAGCGATACCCTTACAGGGGCGAAGGTTTTTTAACCGAAATGCGCAGTAAGATGGTTAACCGCCAGCAGCTTAACGAGGTTGCACTTAAAATGGGGCTAAAAAAGCTTACCATGTACAACAAGTTTGACAACGCCCTTAAAAGCAGCCAGATATTTGGCAATACCCTTGAAGCTATTGTAGGCGCTATTTACCTTGATAAAGGCTACAAAAAAACCCAGTTATGGGTACTGCATAAAATAGTTATCCCCCACTTATATGTTGACGACCTGGAGCAGATAGATATTAACCTTAAAAACAGGCTTATTGGCTGGGCCAGCAAAAATGGTAAACAACTGGAGTTTGAAACCACCGATGAGCGGCTGGAGAATGGAAGGCGTATATTTACCATAGCTGCTGTGTTAAATGGCGAGGTGGTATCTAAAGGTACAGGCTACAATAAAAAAGATGCCAGCCAGATAGCAGCGCAGCAAGCCATTGAGAAGCTTGGATTGTAAAACCTTATTATGAATAAAGCCCTTACCGCACTGTTGCTGCTCGTGTTAGCGGCATCCTGCCACAGTGCCAGGCAAAAAGCCAATGAAGTAATTAATAAAGCCGGTGAAACGGCTGGCGAGTCTGCCACCGAACTGGTAAAAGGCGTAGGAACTGGTATTGATAAAGCCCTTGGTTACGACATTGATTTTACGGCCATACCCAAAGATATTGGCCTGCAAACTGGTAAAATAACGGTAGCCGATTCTGCCGGGCACAGCAACACACTCTCCGTTTATTTTATTTTTAACAAAGACGTTAATAAGGAGGTTTTGGTAAAAGTATTGGATAAAACCGGCCTTGAATATGGCCGCAGCAGGCAATTGGTGAATGGCAAAGCGGGTGAAGCCAGGTTTGTTGATTTTAATTTTGGCGGAAGAACAATTTTTGAAGCCAAAAGCAAATTTGTGTTTGAGTAACTGCTATGAGCCAAAATACCCGTGGGCAGCATCCGCACCTGTTTTTAAACCTTTATGCAATTTGTACTGTTTTATGTATGCGTGTTTATTACTAACTTTAGCGGGCAAACAGTAAAAAAAATGGTATCAAAAATTTCAGAGGGTGTTGAAATAAGTGTTGAAACTTTTTACCAGCCAGATTACAGCAACCCTGCCAACAACGAGTTTATGTTTGCATACCGCATTACCCTTGAAAACCATAATAATTTTACTGTTAAACTGCTGCGCCGCCAGTGGTATATTTTTGACAGTAACGGCGAAAACCGCGAAGTGGAAGGCGAAGGCGTGGTAGGCGCACAACCGGTAATACAGCCAGGCAAGCAGTTTCAATATGTAAGCGGTTGCAACCTGCGTACCGAAATGGGCCGCATGTACGGCACCTACCTGATGGAAAACCAAAACAACAAATTAACCTTTACGGTTAAAATTCCCCCGTTTGAAATGATAGCCCCGGTTAAACTTAATTAACAAATACCAAATCAACAAATCTTATATAGTTTAGCGTTACGCCTAAAAAGTGTAAATATCACCCTTTACTAACCATTGCCTATTTAGTAATATCTGCGCAATGTTTAGCTCTAAGGTATTTATGCCGGGGTGGCATACTGCATCATTTGCAGTATAAGGTCTGGGTTGGGGCAGTTGCTTAAGTATTGCTCTTTTTCCGAAAATTTACAAACGCCGGGGTAATCCCCTTTCATTACCCGCATATCCTTTATTACCTGAAAATGCAGGTGTGGCGGCCAATGGCCGTTTTCGTGCGGTTGGCCAAAATGGCCTATCGTTTCGCCCTGGCTTACAAACTTACCTTCCCTTAAACCCTGCAGGTCATTTATCGAAAGGTGGCCATATAACGTATGAAAAACAATGGTATCAAGCTGGTGTTGTAAAATAATAGTGGCCCCGTAATCGCCAAAGCCGTCATTAAAAGCAAAGCTGTGTACTACTCCGCCAAGGGGTACATACACCGGTGTGCCCGGCTGCCCCCAAATATCAATGCCAAGGTGCAGCCGCCTGGGCTCTGCAACGGTTTTGCCTGGTGCTTTGGCTTTATCATCGTTAAAAATATTGCTGCGGGTGTAAATAGTGCGGTTTTCGTTATAGCCGCCTATGCCGTAGCGGCATTGGTGGTTTTGCAGCAGGCCCTGTATGTGGTGGCTAAATTGTTGCGTATCGTTGATTACATCTTCAAAACCCTGTTTGCTGGTGGCGGTAAAATCCATTAAAAGCAGCTTGTCCTTAAAACCATCAAAAGGAACAACTTTATGAAAAAGCTGTTTGCGCTTGGCAAGAATGTTAGAAAGGGCATCGCTGTTTAACATACTGCAAAAGTAGAAGCAATTTGCTACAGTACCGCTTTAATTTGCCTCATGTAGCTTATATGCCATACCTGCGGAGTAATAAAAAAGGCTGCCCCGGTATAGGGCAGCCCATTGGTTTAGGGTGTATATAATTTATACCTGCTTTACGCAACAGCTATGGTTTAATGCACAACAATTACAATATTAACACTGCTTACCACAGTGTGGCCATTGCCAAAATGGGTTGTACTGTCACCAGGGTAATGGGTGGTATCTGCATGGTGGTGTGTTGTATCGCCGGGATAATAAGTTGAGTCAACCGGGTGATGCGTAGTATCACCGGGATAATAGGTTGAATCAACCGGGTGGTGCGTAGTATCGCCGGGATAGTATGTTGTGTCAACCGGGTAATGTGTTGTATCGCCCGGGTGGTAGCTGCTGTCATGCGGGTTGCCAGGCAATGTATCGTGTACCGGCGGATAATAAACAACTGTATCCCTTGGCAGGGTGGTGGTATCTGTATACGGAATACTATCCGCCCCTGCACCGCTTATAATGTAGCAGGTAATTACATAAGTACCGGGTTTTGTAAAAGCTACACTGGCATTATTGTGTACAGCCGCGTTGCTAAACAGGGTATGCAGCAGGGCAGAACTTGCCCAAACATTGTGGGTACCCAAGGGGGTGTTAGCTACCGAAAGGCTTACTGTTTGCCCAACGGCAACATTGGTTGAGGAAGCCGTAAGCGTTGGTTTTGCCTGTGTTAAACCGTTAATACCTTTTTGGCAGGCATAAAGCAATACAAAACTCGCCGTTATGCCTGCGGCAGCAATAAGCAGGTTATTTCTTTTCATAAAATTGTTTTAAGTGTTGTTACTGTTACCATATACCCGCTGTAAAGGCACAGGGTTGGGTAAATGACAAAATTTTCACCAGGCGGAGAATTTGGTGGGAGATATAAGCCTTTGCGGCCACTGGCGGTAAGCGGTTACCTTTGTAAAAACTATTACGATGTGGTGGATGTATGCGCTTTTATCTGCCCTGTTTGCTTCGCTTACAGCGGTATTTGCCAAGGTGGGGGTTAAAAATATTGATTCGGACCTGGCCACGGCTGTACGCACAACAGTGATCTTTGTAATTGTATGGGGTATTGCTTTTTTTAAGGGCGTGGTGCCATCCATACAGCACCTGCAAAAACAAACCTGGTTGTTTTTGCTGCTCTCCGGTTGTGCAACAGGGCTATCGTGGTTGTTTTATTTTAAGGCATTGCAAATAG
>CAZRDD010000011.1:0-23828 GCA_964598675.1 uncultured Parafilimonas sp. | reverse complement strand
CAACCCCAAAAACCCTGATATTTTGGGTATAATAATGCCTGAAAACAACACCCCATTTACTGACAGCAGCTATGTTTTTACTGTAAAATATGAAGATGATGGCTATGTGAAGGACGATGATGCAAAGGATATTGACTATAGCAAAATGCTTAAAGATATACAGGATGGTGAGCCAGAATTAAATAAACAAAGGGCTGCGCAGGGTTTTGTGCCTGTGCATGTGGTTGGCTGGGCAGAGCAGCCGTTTTATGATGATAAACAAAAAGTGCTGCATTGGGCAAAGGAAGCCCGCTTTGGTGAAGACAGTGTAAACACCCTTAATTACGAAGTAAGGGTGCTGGGCAGAAAAGGCCTGCTTTCGCTTACGGCCATAGCAGCCATACATGAGCTGCCGCTGGTAAAAAACGATATTGATAAGGTGCTGCACATGGCATCATTTAACGAGGGCAGCCGTTACAGCGATTATAACTCAGGTACTGATAAAATAGCAGAATATACTGTGGGTGGCCTGGTGGCTGGCACCATATTAACCAAAGTTGGCTTTTGGGCGGTTATTGCAAAGTTTGCCAAACTAATTTTTGCAGGCATAGTGGCCGCTTTTTACGGTGTACGCAAGTGGCTAACTGGCAAAGGCAGAAAACAGGCGGAGCCAGAAAAAACAGCAGAGGAAACACCTGCTGAAGATGTAGCGAAAGAAGACCCGCCAGCCGGGGAAAAAGCTGCTGGTGAAGAAGATGCACCATCTGCTTAGCAGGCCGTAGATAAGCTAAATCTATATAATTTTAAAGCAGGCTGTTTTGCAAAGCAGCCTGCTTTTTTTACGTTTGTTATATTGTATCTTTCCGTTGTAATGCAAAAAGTGCCGCAACAAATATCATACGCGCTTGCTAAAATAAGTTTTGGTATCTACCTGGTTACCGAGCTGCGTACGCATGGCGGCAAGGAATTTCCAACGGAAACAGATGTTAAAAAAATATTGCAGCGTATTAACCCGGCTTGCACAGCGGCCGAGTTGCAAACGGCCAGGCAAATATCCCGTTACTGCCAAACCAACAGGGATTACCTGCGAGATGGCAGGGAGGAAACCCTTGATAAAGTAGCCAAAGCACTTAACACACCCATAAAAAACTTTGCCGCCTTCAGGGAAAAGATTAACCCAATGTTGAAGGCATTTAAATATTACAGCAGTTATGTTGAGCAGGCCGAGCAATATTTAAAAGTGTTGGAAGCTGAAAATGCAGGAGAAAGCAAGAAGAAGTTCTGTAGCCTTTTTGCCTGTACGGAGCACTCGAAGGTTTACCTCTCCATGATAAGCTATCATTTTGGCGAAGTAAACAAGGATTTGCCTTTTGTAAGCTTTGGTGCGGAGAGCGATTTGCGCACCGAGCGGGTAATACGCGACCTGTTTGATGCATTTGACCTGCCCACACCCCAGTACCTGCCGGAAACACTGTTTTTTAACCAGCTTAATACCCAGGAGGGTAAAGCAGGTTTTATTGCCGTAGGCCTTTTTGGTAACCGGCTTACGGAATGGCTTGGCAACAATGGCTGCCTGCCACCGGGGCTTGATATACTGCCTGCCCAAAAATGCATACAATTAAATAACCAAAAGTATTACGCCAGCAGGGAAGATGGTATTGACCACGCGCTGTTTTGCAGGCTTACCCTAAGCAACAACAATACCGTTATTGTTATTGGTGGTATTGAGGGGTTTGGTACCCAGCGGCTTGGCGAGTACCTTGAGCAGCATTGGGCAGATATTTACGAGGAGGCCGTAAGTAAACCAAACGGTGTAATGCTTTTTAAAACTACCAATAACGGTATTAAAAGGGTTGCTTAAATACCAACCAGGTAAATAAACTGGATGGGTCCGGTGCTTATTTGTGTTTAACGGTAAAACTGGTTGCCTTTAGCTTTTTTATATTTGTTTGTAACTAAACTATTACCACATGAACTTTATTGGCAATATAATATGGCTAATATTTGGCGGGCTTTTTTCCGCCATTGGGTATTTTTTTGGCGGGCTGCTGCTTTGCTTTACCATTATAGGTATACCTTTTGGTCTGCAATGCTTTAAAATTGCCGGACTGGTGTTAA
Organism: uncultured Parafilimonas sp.; assembly: GCA_964598675.1. Lineage (GTDB taxonomy): Bacteria > Bacteroidota > Bacteroidia > Chitinophagales > Chitinophagaceae > JABDFW01. The sequence continues at coordinate 21,731 of CAZRDD010000011.1, read as the reverse complement.
TGCCTTTTGGCCGCAGGGTGGTAAGTAACCCCGGCAGCGGCGGATGCCTTAGTTTAATTTGTAATATTATATGGCTTTTTACCGGCGGCTTATATACAGCAATTGTTCACCTGGGGTTTGCCATATTATTGGCTATTACCATTGTGGGCATACCGTTTGCAAGGCAGCATATTAAACTTATGGAATTATCGCTTATGCCTTTTGGCAAAGATGTTATTTAACGCCCATCGCTTGCCGCAATCAACTTTTTATAAAACGGAAAAGCCATTACCCGCAGGTAATGGCTTTTCCGTTTTAATGTATAACCAGTGTTTACAACACCTGGTAATGGTTTATTTGCCCTGTGGTTTTTCCAGCAGTTTAAAAAACTGGTCTAACTGAGGTAGTATAACAATACGGGTTCTGCGGTTGGCAGCACGGCCAGCATCGGTAGAGTTGTCTGCAACAGGCTGGTATTCAGCGCGGCCTGCAGCCGTCATACGTGCAGCAGGTATACCGTATTGGTTCTGCAATATGCGTATAACAGAGGTGGCACGTTTTACGCTCAAATCCCAGTTGTCAAGCAACAGGCCGTTTTTGTATGCAACAGAGTCTGTATGCCCTTCTACCATAAATTCAATATTAGGCTGGTTGTTAAGTACAGCAGCTACTTTGCCCAAAACAGTTTTGGCCTGGTCGCTCACCTCGTACTTGCCGCTCTTAAACAGCAGTTTGTCTGATATATCAATGTATACCACGCCTTTTTCAACTTTAATGTTAATATCCTGATCGTTCAGGTTGCCAATAGCACCTTTCAGGTTCATTACCAGTTGCATGTTAAGAGAATCTTTTCTTGCAATGGCAGACTGAAGGCCCTGTATGTAGTTGTCTTTAGCGCCAATGTTATCCAGCGATTTTTTGATGCTCTCAGCCTGTGAGCCAGAGATTACAGAAAGGTCTTTAAGCTGGTCAAGCACCTGGCTGTTGTTTTTCTTTAGGTAGTTAACCTGGTCGGTTAATCCGCTTATCTGGCTTTCGTAAATTGCTTTTTTACGGCCAAATTCGGCAGATGAATCTTTTTGTGAGCCTTCGCAATCGCGTAATTTGCTTTGTGCTTCAAGGTAAGCACCGTTTAGCTGGGTATACTTTGCTTCTGCTTCACGAAGCTTTTTAGGGCTGACACACGAAAACAGGAGCGTTGCAGTACAGCCTGCCAACAATAGATAATTCATTTTCATTGGAGAATGTTTTAATGGTTAATAAGAGGATAAGGATGAAAAAGTGAGGTACAAATGTAAGGTACGTATATTGCAGAAAGCCTATTTTTAAGTGATGATAAAGAAATTTTTATAACACATTAACAACTACATGAAAATGTTTGTTAATAAATAAGCCATTATTAGCCAACACTAACAATTATTTATCTTAATTTTCTTATTTAAAAAAAAGCCTGTAATGATAATTGTACAGCTCATCATTTTGCTTGCGTGCATATTGGTTGGTGCCCGTATGAAAGGTATTGGCCTGGGTGTAATGGGTATGCTTGGCCTGCTGGTGTTTTTATTCTGTTTCCACATGCGGCCTACCGAGCCCCCGCTGGATGTTATGCTTATTATTATGGCGGTGGTAACCACCGGTGCTGCGCTGCAGGCCGCAGGAGGGATGGATTACCTGGTGGGCGTGGCCGAGCGTATAATACGCAGCAACCCATCGCGTATTACCTTTTATGCGCCATTAACCGTATATTTTTTGTGTCTTTTTGCTGGCACCTCGCACATTGTTTACTCTGTGTTGCCGGTAATAGCAGAGGTGTCTGCCAAAAAACGCATCAGGCCGGAGAGGCCCATCAGCATTTCCATCGTGGCATCGCACATTGCTTTAACCGGCAGCCCTATGAGTGCAGCCACAGCAGCCCTTGCCGCCATATTGGTATATCCCGGCGCTGCCGGTGATATTATGAAGATATGTATACCTGCATGTATTATTGGTGTGCTGGCGGGTGCCATATCTGTTTGGAAGATGGGGAAGGAGCTGAATGAGGATGCCGAATTTTTAGAAAAAATGAAAGACCCTGCTTTTGCCGCATCAGTTGATGCTGATGTAGCGGGGTTAAAAGTGCCTGTAAAACAGGGAGCCAAAACATCGGTTATCATTTTTGGTGCAACTATACTGCTGGTGGTTATGTTTGGCGCTTTTCCTTATTTAATACCCAATGTGGGCAAAGGCAGCGCTAACCTTATGGTTAATGCCGATGGTACTTTAAAAATGGCCACCATTATCGAGGTGCTTTCACTGTCTGCCACTGCATTAATAATACTTTTAACCAAAACAAGTGCAACGGCTGTAACAAAATCGGCCTTGTTTACGGCAATGGGTACGGCAGCAATATCAGTATTTGGGGTGGTTTGGATGAGTTCCACATTTATTGATTACAACCTTGTTACCATAAAACAGGTGTTTGGCGGTATTGCAGGCCAATACCCGTGGACATTTGCTGTGGCCATTTTTATTATGGGGGCATTTATATTCAGCCAGGCAGGCACCACCAGGGCAATGATGCCCCTGGCTTTAACCCTTGGTATTGCCAACCCGGCACTTATAGCCATGTTTCCTGCTGTTAACAGCGATTTTGTGCTGCCGGGTTACCCAACCCTGCTGGCTGGTGTAAATTTTGACAGAACGGGTACCACTAAAATTGGCAAATACCTTGTTAACCATAGTTTTATGCGGCCGGGTATCATCGCCATTACGGTAGCTATAGCCGTTGGGTTTATGTTGGTGCGTATAATTCCGCTGCACCATTAAGTGGTTATTGAGAGTGCATAGAAAAGGTGTTTTTTTGAGGGATATTTTTACTTTGGGCTTTGCTAAACAGTAAAGCTTTTACAGGTTGCGGGGAAACCTATTAAGATGAACAGCACTATTTCAACTTTTACAGAGGGCAATTTTAATGCGCATTGCAATTTGGTGGCGATAACCGATATGCATTTAAAAGCAATTATTGATAAACATGGCTACCCGCCTTTTTGGAGCCGCACACCTGGTTTTGCCACCATGGTGCATATTATACTGGAGCAGCAGGTATCCCTTGCTTCTGCCAAAGCTGCCTTTTTAAAATTGCAGGAAAAAATCGGCCATATTACCCCCGGCAAAGTTTTGCAGTTAACAGATGAAGAATTGAAGGCATGTTATTTCAGCAGGCAAAAAATAACTTATACAAAGTACTTAGCTACCGAAGTAAGCAGAGGGGTGCTTGATTTGGAAGCCCTGCCGGAGATGGATAACGGCAGCATTAGGGCTGCACTTAAACAATTAAAAGGCATAGGCGACTGGACGGTTGATGTTTTTTTGATGATGGCATTACACCGTACCGATGTTTTTCCGCATGGAGATATAGCCCTGCTTAAAAGTATTAAAGAAGTGAAGGGCCTGCCAATGGATACGCCTAAAGCAGCATTGATGCAAATAGCCGATACCTGGAAGCCTTACCGTACCATTGCCGCATACCTGTTGTGGCACGCTTATTTACAACGGCGGAAGCCTGAAAGCAAAAAGCTATAAGCCGGGGCCTATAGCTTTTATTGCGTAAAAAATATCTGTAGCGGTTATTAGCACTTTAAATATTTAACAGTCAGTCATATAGCTGTGGTGTTACAGGTCATCGTATTCGTACAGTGGGTCAATGGGGGTATTTGCTTCCATCTCAAAAACGGGTTTAATTAATCCATTGCTTAAGCCATATACCCAACCATGCAGGTGAGGCCTTTGCTCATTTTTCCATGCCCGCTGAATTATGGATGTTTTGGCCAGGTGAAGCACCTGTTCTTTTACATTCAATTCAACAAGCCGGTCGGTTTTTGTTTCTTCATCTTTAATAGATTCCAGTTCTGCCTGGTGAAGCCTGTATACATCTTTAATATTACGCAACCACATATTAAGCACCTGCTTGTAATCGTGGTTGGTCATGGCGGCTTTAATACCACCGCAGCCGTAGTGGCCACAAACAATTACATGTTTTACCTTAAGGTACGATACTGCATAATCAAGCACGCTTAGCAGGTTAACATCGGTGTGTATTACCAGGTTGGCCACATTGCGGTGTACAAATATTTCGCCAGGCTGTGTATTGGTAATTTCGTTGGCGGGTACCCGGCTGTCGCTGCAGCCTATCCATAAAAACTCCGGTGTTTGTAAATGTGCCAGGCGGCTAAAGTATTCGGGGTCCTGTTCAACTTTTTCGTGTGCCCAGGCTTTATTTTCTAATAGTAATTTGTCGTATGGTGTCATGGTAATATTAAAATTAGGTGGTTTCTGTAATTATTTGCTGTTTAATAACAAGTTTGTGCAAAGAATGGGTTTCGTTTCTTTTTATTTCGGTGGTTATATTTTTAAGGTGTGCGTGTTTCATAAAATGGTTTATTACTTCAATTACATCTTTATCAATAAAGTCAGCCCTCGAAATATCAATCAGTACGTATGAGTTTTCAGGTACGGTTTCCAGTTTTGTTTTAAGCAGGGGTTTGTTTAAAAACGATACATCTTTTCTAAGCCTGAAAAGGTATTTATTTTCATCGTTAACCACCAGCAGCGATGATTTAAAGTTGCTGCGCATAACAAAAAACAACCCTGCCGCAATACCTATAATTATGCCAATTAAAAGGTCGGTAAAAATAATTGCTGCAATGGTAACAATAAAGGGCGCAAACTGGTCGAACCCCTTCTTGCAAAGCTCAATAAAAATAGAGGGTTTTGCCAATTTGTACCCGGTATAAATTAATATAGAAGCCAGCGCAGATAATGGTATAAGGTTAAGTAAACCCGGTATAAGCGCCACGCAAAGCAGCAGCAATACCCCATGCATAATGGCTGCAAATTTTGTTTTTGCCCCGGCATTTAGGTTGGCGGAGGTACGTACCACAACTGAGGTAACCGGCAGGCCACCAATAAGTGCAGATACAATATTGCCAGCACCCTGGGCCTTAAGCTCCCGGTTAGTGGGGGTAACCCGCTGGTAGGGGTCCAGCTCGTCAGCGGCTTCAATATTCAGCAAGGTTTCAAGGCTGGCAACAATAGCCAGTGTAACTGCGGTAGTCCATACAACCGGCAGCTTCAGGTAGCTAAAATTGGGCAGGGTAAAAAAAGAGAAGAAGCCGTTAACATTGTTTGCTATGGGTATGCTTACCAGTTGCCCTTCTCTTAAAACAAAGCTGCTGCCATTTGTAAGCAGGCTGTTTAGCAAAACACCTGCAAGCACCACTACCAGCGGGGCGGGTATCAACTGAAATAGCCTGGCTTTTTTTGCCAGCACTTTATCCCATATTATATAAATAGCCAGGCACGAAAGGCCAATGATTACGGCTAAAGGGGTTATTTTTTCAAGGGCATTATAAATACCGCTAAAGGTGTTGTGTGTGTCTTTCTGGGCAAATTCGTAGTCGCCTTCAAAGTCAGCATCATAACCCACCAGGTGGGGGGCCTGCTTTAAAATAAGAATAATGCCAATGGCGCTAAGCATGCCTTTAATAACGCTTGCGGGTACATAATCGCCTAAGGAGCCAGCTTTAACAAAACCCAATACCACCTGTAATATACCCGCAATTAAACCTGATAACAAAAATGCATCGAATGCAGGCATTTTACCAATAGCTACGGCTACAATAGCTGTTAAACCGGCAGCGGGCCCGCTTACGCTAAGGTGGCTGCCGCTAAGGGAGCCAACAACAATACCACCGGCAATGCCGGCTATAATACCCGAAAATAAAGGAGCCCCGGAACCCAATGCTATACCCAGGCACAATGGCAGTGCCACTAAAAATACAACCACAGCAGCAGACAAATCGCCCCCTGCGTTTTTAAAAAAGTTTTTCATGCAGTAATAGTTTAAAAAAGGGATTTACACCGCATGGTGGCAGTGCATAAATGCGAATAATTAAAAATATAAACTAAACTGCACAGTTGGGTGGGGGTGTGTGAATTTCGCCACTGTGGCAGGCGGGCAGGGAAATAGCAAAATGAAAGAATTCCTGCGTGCCAAATAAGGAAACAGGAATTGTATACGGGCTATGCGCAATAAAAGGGTCGCTTTTTAAGGGGTCAAATTTTGCCAGTGCATCTTTACCGCTGTCAGCATCGTGCGGCAGTTCTTCATTAATCTGGTTGTTTGAAAGCAATGCACCTATTTGCCTTACAGGCAATACCTGTATACATAATACAAGCAGGCAAAATAGTGCTATAAAATGCTTTCTTTTCATGCGCTGCAAATGTAGACAATGAGGTATTACAACGGTATCTATAATAAAAATTTAACATATTGCCATGCAGCTTTTTTTAATTTGAAAATAATTGAAAGCCTTTACAGTTTATGCTTTAAAAACGGTTTAAATTAAAATTAAAATCATCTTTATGTTTTAAAAGGGTGCTTAAAAACCCTATGTTTATGATGCTATAAAGGTTGCTGCGTATAAGTAAATGTGTGCAATGCTAAACAGGCAAAAGGCAGTTGTTTTTTATATAACCAATGCAGCCGGAAGGCTGCTGATATTCCATTTTAGATAGCTAATTAGCCTGTACAGGTAAGCAGATTGGGGTTTATACATTAAACCACAGCGTTTTATACTGTTATTGTTTATTAATATTGCACGCTTATGAAGTTTTTAGCAGTCATCGTACTACTTTTTGTAGGTGTAAGTGGCCATTGTACCATCAATGAAAACGATGTGTATTGCTACATTAAAAAAATTGGCATAAAAAACCCCGAAATTGTTTTAAAGCAGGCTATTTTTGAAAGCGGACATTTTAAATCGCCTATATGCCGCAAACGGAACAATATTTTTGGCTTTCGCGGCAGGGGGGCTTATAAAAAGTTTGATAGCTGGAAAACGTGCGTTGACTACTATAAAAAATGGCAGGACAAGCATTACAGTGATGACACAGAGGATTACTACCATTTTTTGCAACGTTTAAATTACAGCGGGTTTAAAGAATTTACTTACGAAAAACATTTAAAAAAAGTAAAAATACAAGCGTCTTGTAAATGTGCTGAAGATGAACAATAAAATAGCCCGCCCCGTTATTATTATCTGGGTAACCCTTGCTGTACTCTTTTTCGTTTCCTTTATAAAACTACCGGTAATCCCATACCTTAACCACTACAGCAGTATAGATATTCTGCACGATATTAAACAAGACCCTAAAACAGCACCTGTTATAGCCCAGTTAAAAACAACCCCCGCCGTTACCAAAGGCTTGGCCCATGCTGCCGATATGATTGACAGCTCGCTTATTACTGACTACGCAGATGATTCCACCGCCAAAATGCAGGCATTTTTCCAAAAACTCAATGGGCTAAAGCGGGGTAAAGGCAAGGTGCGTATCGCCTATTTTGGCGACTCGTTTATTGAAGCGGATTACATTACCAGCGAGTTGCGCAACCGGCTTCAGCAAACGTATGGAGGCAATGGGGTTGGTTTTGTACCGGTACAATCCATTGTGGCAGATGCTTATGTCTCCATCCATTTTGCCAATAACAACACCTGGCAGGATTATAATTTTCATAACAACCCTCAAAAAGTTCCATTGGGTTTAACGGGGCATGTGTTTTATTCCGGTGGTAACGCGTGGTGCGAATACGGGGCCCAGGGTAACAAGTTTGCCGCTATGTACCTGTACACCGGTAAAGCAGCAGATACAGGTGCAGTGGTAACGGTAGAGGAAGACGGGTTGAAAAAAAATGTACAGGTTAACAACGATGCATTGGTTAACCAAACAGTGTTAAACAATGGAACCCCCGTTAAAAAACTAAAACTTGCCTGTGCCAATAAAAACTTGCCCGTATACGGCGTAAGTATTGAGGATAGTACCGGCGTTTATATTGATAACTATGGCTTTAGGGGCAATACCGGTTTATTAGGCTTGCAGGTACCCGATGCTATTATTACAGGGTTTAAAAAATATTTTAATTACGACCTGGTAATTGTACACTACGGCCTTAATGCCATAGTACACAACGATACCAATTTTGAATGGTTTGACAGGGGCATGGGCAAGCTTATACAAAAAATAAGGAAAAACTACCCCGGTGTACCCGTATTAATGATAAGCACAAGCGATGTTGCTTATAACGAACAAGGCCAGTACATTACCGACCCCGCTGTGCCTGCCCTGGTGCAGGTGCAAAACGAAACCGCTAAAAAAAATAAAGCCGCTTTCTGGAACCTCTACTACTCCATGGGTGGGGCTAATACCATTGCCAACTGGGTTACTGCAGATACCGTTTTGGCCTATAAAGACTATATGCACGTTAACGAGAAAGGGGCTGATAAAATAGCAGGCATATTTTATAATAAGCTTGTTAAGGCCCAAAAAAACTAAACGGCACCAAATTAATTACAGCAAAAGGTAAAGCAACAAAGCAATGGGCATTAGTTTAAAAAAGGTGTTTGAGGTATTGAAGTTTAACCCAAAAGAGCCTCTGCTTTTTAACAGCGGTTTTTTTCTTGTTTTTTTTGCATTGTTCCTGCTGGTGTACCTTATGCTGTATAAAAAGGGAGCCTTGCGCATTTATTTTCTAACCGCTTTTTCTTTATATTTTTTTTATAAAACCTGTGGCTGGTATGTTGTGTTTATACTTATTGCCGGGGTGGTTGATTATAACATAAGCCATTTAATATACAACGAAGTTAACCGGCGCCGGAAAAAGGTACTGTTGGTATTAAGCATTTCGCTAAACCTGGCGTTACTGTTTACATTTAAATACACCGATTTTTTTATCGGCATCATTAACGATGTAACGCCCCTGCACATAAAGCTGCTTAAGCTTGGTATACCTGTGGGTATATCCTTTTACACTTTTGAGAACCTTAGTTATACGGTAGATGTTTATCGTGGCCATTTTAAGCCAGTAAGCAGGTTTATTGATTACCTGTTTTTCCTGTCTTTTTTTCCTAAACTAATGATGGGGCCTATTGTAAGGGCGGCAGATTTTATACCGCAGATTTATAAAGAGCCCCATGTAAGCGATGCGCAACTGGGCGAAGGGCTTTATCTTATCTGCTCCGGCGTTATTAAAAAAATGGTTATCAGCGATTATTTAAACGCCAATTATGTAATGTATATTTTTGATGACCCCTCCAAACACACTGGTATTGAGTGCCTGTTTGCAGTGTATTGCTACGCCATGGTTATTTACTGCGATTTTTCGGGCTATTCCGATATGGCACGGGGCATTGCCAAATGGATTGGTTTTGATATAAACATAAACTTCCTCTCGCCTTACCAATCATCCAACATTACTGAGTTTTGGCGGCGCTGGCATATTTCGCTCTCCACCTGGCTTAAGGACTATTTATATATACCCTTAGGTGGCAGCAGGCGCGGTAAGTTTAATACGTATAAAAACCTGTTTATCACCATGCTGCTGGGTGGCTTCTGGCACGGGGCAAGCTGGAATTTTATTTTTTGGGGTGCTTTGCATGGCATTGCACTTGCATTGGATAAGGTGCGCATGGCCGTTGCTAAAACGCTTCAGCTTCCCTTCAGGCTGCCTGCCGCCGTTGCCAAAACAGCAGGTGTTGTTTTTACTTTTCACTTTGTTTGCTTCTGCTGGATTTTTTTTAGATGTAATACCTTTCACGATAGTGCAGCTCTTATACACCAGGTGTTTTCTAATTTCAGGCCCGATGTTGCCGCAAGCCTGTACAGCAATTATCACAGTGTTTTCTTTGTACTTATTATTGCCTTTGCGCTGCATTTCATCCCTTTAAAAACAGAAGACTGGTTTCAACGTTTTGCGGGCAGGCTTTCTTTACCGGTAATGGTATCGTATTTTATACTTTGTATTTATATAGCCATACAGTTTAAACAGGCACAGGTAATAAGGCCGGTGTACCTGCAGTTTTAGCGTTCGCATCCGTACGTAAGGTGTACGTTTCCGTACACCGGCATATGGCTGTATTGTTATAAAGCGTTTATATACAATGTGTTTATTAATGGCATGGCCGTTGTTACAATTATAATAACAGCCGGGTGGATTTTGCCATATTTACAAGCATATACAGCAAACTGTTTTAATAATGGGTATTAATCCCCAAAACAATTTGCCATACGGATAAACATACCGAATATGTATTTATGCGGGCCGCCAGTAGTTTGAGGCTGGGGTATTTTTATAAAATACAACGGCAATGCAGGTAAACGCATGCGTAGCATTATCAACCGCTTTAAAACGCTAATCGCCTTAGTTTATTAAAATATATCAACGGGTTTTGTATGCTTAGAAGTTATTTAAAAATTGCTTACCGTAACCTTGTAAAAAACAGGTTTTATGCAGGTATAAATATTGCGGGGCTTGCCACAGGCATAGCCAGCTTTATTATTATTTTGGTGTACCTTAACTACGAGCTTAGCTACGATAAATGGGACGGCGGGTTAAACAGGGTATATAAAATAGGGTTACGCTCCGGCCAGGATATACTTAGTACAACACCTGCGCCATTGGCCGGTTTCCTGGCACAAAACTATCCGGGTACGGAAGCTGCAACGGCCATTATGGCCGATGGAGATTATAAACTACTGGTAGCCGCAGGCGACAAAAAAATTTACCAGGATGGCCTGGTTACATCCGATTCGCTATTCTTTAAAGTGTTTCCGTATAAACTCTTGTCTGGCAATGTAGCTACAGCGTTAAATACACCCAATGCCATTGTTTTAAGCGAGGAGGTAAGCCATAAACTGTTTGCAGATGCAAACCCTATTGGCAAAACAGTAAAACTGTACAATGCAGTAGATGCTGTGGTAACAGGTGTTTTAAAACAACCAGAAGGCCCATCGCACTTAAAGGTTAAGATGATTATGCGCGACCCTTTTGAAAAACAAAACAAGTTTTGGCAAAACTATTCGTTCGAAACGTATGTAAAGCTAAAGCAACCTGCTGCACAATTTGAAAATGATATTAACCGTATTTATTACAATGCGCAGCTAAAAAAAGATGGCAAATCCTTTGAAACATATTTTAAAGAGGGGCAGCAAACCGCGTTGTTTACCGATGCGGTACAAAACCTGCATAATTTTCCAAAACATGGCGAAAGCAATTTTAAAATAACCATTATACTGTTGGTGCTGGCGGTGTTCCTTCTTATTGCCGGGGCTATAAACTTCAGCAACCTTGCGGTAGCCAGGGCGGTTACCCGCGCTAAGGAAGTTGGTATACGGAAGGTGCTTGGCTCAAAACGAAGCCATATCATTATACAGTCTCTTGTAGAAATAGGCATTCAATGTGTTATAAGCCTGCTGGCGGCTATGGTTATTGTAAACTTTGCGTTGCCCTGGTTTTCTCAAAGTTTTAATTTGCCGCTTTCGTTTTTTAACGGGCATAATGCCGCTTCTATTCTTTTACAAATAGCCGGTTGTATTGTACTTATTATACTTATTGCAGGCCTCTACCCGGCATTGTTTTTATCGCATTACCAAACAGCACAGGTGTTAAAGGGCAACTATACCAGGGGTACCAAAGGCGTATATTTTAGAAACAGTTTGTTGGTGGTGCAGTTAACCCTTTCGGCCCTGTTTATTACCGGGATGATTGTGATAAACAGGCAAATGGATTTTATGCGCAATAAAGACCTGGGCTTTAACCCCGCCCAGGTATTACGCATTGAAGCTTCGCAAAAAAGCCGTGAAGAGGGGTTTGATATGGTTAGAAATAGCTTGCTGGCAGTACCAGGGGTTGAATATGTAGCTAAATCAACCGCTGTACCCGGCAGTAGCCAGTTAGATACCTCTACAAACGAATTTAGAGTGGGCGGTAAAAAAATGCGCCTCAACTCGGTAAAAGTAAGCGTGGATTATTTTAAGGCGATGGGCATAAAGCTGCTGGGCGGCCGTTATTTTGAAGCCAGCCACCCGGAAGACCTTAATAATACCGCCATTATTAACGAAACGGCTTTTAAAAAGCTGGGGGCAGCCGCAGCTATAGGCAGTGTTGCTTATTTTCCGGGGTGCGATTCTGTGCCTTATACCATAGTGGGGGTGGTTAAAGATTTTAATGTGCAGGGCCTGCAAAACCAGGTATTGCCTGTTGTGTACACTACCAGTAACGCACATTGCTTTTACCAGTCTGGCGGGGCGTTGCTGGTTAAAATGAAAACAGTCAAAGTGCAGCAAACGCTTGCGGGCATAGAAAATGTATGGAAGAAAATTGAGCCGGGGGTACCCATCCGTTACTCTTTTCTTGACGATGATTTCAGGCTGTTGTTAACGGAGTATGTACGGCTAGGCAAAATAATATTCGTATTTTCCATCATATCAGTTGTTATTGCTGTTGTGGGTCTGTTTGCCTTAACTGCCTTCCTGGCCCAACAGCGCGTTAAGGAAATTGGCATCCGCAAAGTGTTGGGTGCTTCTGTTAGCGTTATTACGGCCATGCTGTCAAAAGATTTTATAAAGCTGGTGTTAACAGCTATTGTAATTGCAACCCCTGTTGCCTGGTGGGCACTTAGCAAATGGCTGCAGGGTTTTGCATACCATACCGCATTAAGCTGGTGGCTGTTTGCACTTGCAGCAGTAATTACAATAGTGGTAACGGTGCTTACCGTATGTGTGCAGGCTGTTAAAGCAGCCATTGCCAACCCTGTAAAAAGTTTGAGGACAGAATAAAAAAGTTAAGTACTATAAGCAACTGCTCCCTGCATTAACATTTGTTGCAGGGGGCAGTTGCTTTATACGGCTCAGGCTTCCAGCGCCTTTAATACATTTTCTGCTTCTGCAATGGTTTTAGCGTAGTGTTTAAATACCCATTTTGAAAATGCATTAAAAAACGGGTATGCCAGTATGTATATGTACCATAGCCAGGTTTGGGTAAACAGGTTTTTACCGCTGATAAGCGCCCCCATAACAGGCAATATTGCCAGCATAAGCACAGCCCCCATGTAAAAATTTGCCTTTTGCACCCTGATAAAAAACAATTTGCCTGCTGAATACGCCTGTAAGGTTTGTTTGTACGTGTTACCCTGCACATTAACATGCCTTACGGCACAAATGGCTTTTAAGGAGAAGTAAGGCATTGCTATCATTAGCAAAACAGATACGATGCCGCAGGCCTGTAGGTACCAGGTGTTAAGCTGTTGAAAATTAATGCAGATAAATACCACTGTTGCTATGCAGATGAGCGAACCAGCCGCCTCCGGCAGCAGTATTCTGCTTAGCGTATTGCGGTAGTTCGTTTTAGTAATTTGTACAATAATGGTATCGGTAATGCGCTGCTGCTTCTCAATATTGGCGGACATTTCCCCCCAAATGGCTTTCATTTCCTCCAGTTCCATAACGTTTTTATTTTTTAAGTTTGGTAATTAGTTTTTGTCTTATGCGGCTAAGGCGTGTACCTATATTGGTTACGGTAAAGCCGGTTACGGCGGCCATTTCATCGTACGTTTTACCTTCCAGGTAAAGCAGCATAATGCCTTTTTCAACAGTATCCAGTTGCTTTAAATATTCATATAACTGTTGCACCTGCTCTTCTTTTAGGGTATCGTTGGTTTCGGGGCTGTTTAGCATGGCGCCGGTAAAAGGCACCCGGCTGCCCCTGCGGCTTTGCTGGTTTAAATAGGCTATGGCGGTATTAAGGGCAATCCGGTACATCCAGGTGGAGGGTTTTGCCTCCCGCCTGAAGCCGCCGTACGATTTCCATAATTGGTACACAATCTCCTGGTAAAGGTCTTCCTCATCCTCGCGGCTGCGGGCATACAGCCTGGTAACCTTATAAATAAGGGCCTGGTTTGCCTGTATCATCTCCGTAAATGCCTGTTTGCTGTGCATGTAAAAATGGTTACCCTATATTAGTGCAGGAAGGGGCAAAAAAATCACACAAAAAATAAATTCTTTCTAAGAGGGTTGAAAATACAGGATTATGCGCAGCCGCTGTTTTAGTGTTTGGGTTGATTATCCATACTTCATTATGGTTAAATACAGGTAAATGGGTTTGATGGCTGAGCTTGTTTGCCACTGATTGTATGCGGTTATTAGCACATGCTTATAAGGCGTGAGCACCCCCGCTATTTGGTGTATCCGTTTTTTCACCCTTAAAGCAGCATTTAAGCAGGCTTAAAATACCCATAAAAGGCAGGTTTGTGTCCGATTGGGATATGCTAAAGTCTAAAATTGTATTTGAAAGCGCAATTACGGGTATAGATTTGTATCACAATATCCAAACAGAAAATCCGGTTTTAAAATCCAATACAATCCAATGAGTTACCGTTAAGGCTACAGGTACACAGGCCACCGGTAATAAAAACCAAGAGGTACACAAATAAAAAAGATACTGCAACTCACAGTATCTTTTTTATTTAGGCTATTCTACTACCCCAAAAAGTGTTGTAACCATTGTTGGCAGTAATATTCTAAAAAGCCTTCCCGTGTTTTAATTCAATAGGTAAAGAGGCTATTTTGTAACAAGCTCGTTTTCGCAGGGAGCATTGTTTTCAAAACAGTCCAGGTTAAAAAAAGTGGTTGAAGCAATGTTGTGCAGGGCGGTATCGGTTAAAAACGCCTGGTGGCTGGTGATAAGCACATTTTGAAAAACCATCAGCCTGGCAATAGTATCATCCTGCAATATTTCATCGGAATGGTCTTCAAAAAACAGCCCTTCCTCTTCCTCGTACACATCCATACCAAAATAACCTATCTGGCCATTTTTCAGCCCCGTTATTACATCGTTGGTGTTAACCAATGCGCCGCGGCTGGTATTCACCAGCATAACGCCCGGCTTCATAGCACTTATGGTATTGCTGTTGATAATGTATTTTGTATCGGGCAAAAGCGGCAAATGCAGGCTTATTATATCGCTTTGGTTACAAAGGTTTTCAAAACTGGTATACTCCGCACCATATTGCTGCACCAGGTGTGCATCGTGGTATTTATCGTACAGCAACAGGCGGCAGCCAAAGCCGTGTAATATGCGGGCCACTGCTGCACCAATTTTGCCGGTACCTGCGATGCCTGCTGTTTTGCCGTTCATGTCGAAGCCGGTTAACCCGTCAAGGGAAAAGTTAAGGTCCATAACGCGGTTGTGGGCACGCACCAGTTTGCGGTTTAGCCCCAGCATAAGTGCCACAGCGTGCTCGGCCACGGCGTAGGGCGAGTAGGCCGGTACCCTTGCAATGCGTATACCAAGGGCCGCTGCCTGGGCAACATCTACATTGTTATACCCGGCACAGCGCATGGCAATATGCCGTACGCCAAGTGCATGCAGCTCTGATAGTACTGGTGCCGATGCCTGGTCGCTTACAAAAAGGCAAACAGCATCGCACCCCTCGCTAAGTACGGCTGTTTCCGGGGTAAGCCGGGTTTCAATAAATACAAGGGTATGCCTGCCCGCATTGGCTTTCTCCAGTATGTTTTTTTCAAACTTATGGATGCCGTATATGGCTACTTTCATAATGCAGTGTTTGGTTAAGAGGTGTTGATGAAGTTGATACAATTACAAAGGTACCCAGTAAACTGGGCATGGCAAAACCAGCAGCCTGGTTTTACAATATAACAGCTACCTGTAACAGAAAGGTAATATTACCGGTAACTGCATATTATGTTACCCGATGCGTTATTTGCACGGCCTGCAACTGCAATACTGGTTACTGCCTGGCCCTATAGGGGAAACTCAAGGTTCCTGGAACTGTTCATCATATCCCTCAGGTAGTAGGATAGTATGCCGTAGTTAAAGCTGTTATTGTTTTGTAAGCCGCAGTAGTGTATGGCTACAACTTTGCCGTAGCTGTTAAAAACAGGGCTTCCGCTGCTGCCCGGCAATGCTGGTATGGAATATAGTACGCGGTACTTATCATTTTCCTGCGTAACCTCGCCTTTGGTTAACTGCACTTTTCGCCCATCAGTGGTGTTGGCTATTTCAGGGCCGTAATTGTACCCTATCAGGTACAACGGTGTGGAAACCTTTAGGGTATCGTTGTTGGTTATTGCACTGCCGTAGTCGTCGCCATCGCCCATAACATCAATTACCTCGGTAACACCCAGGGGCATCACCTCATCGTTTGTTTGAATAATTGATAGGTCAATATGCTTATCGGTGCTTAGCGAAACAATGTGGCAGGGGTACTCCACATCGTTACCCGTACTGCCGTCGAGAGAAATGCTAAGATCAACCGTTTCAATAGTCACCTTAAAATCCTTATTGGCAAGGTCTTCCACCAGTTTATCGTGCGCAACCAGTGAGTCTACATCGTTGTTCGCCGTATCAAGCACAAATGAAACTGCCGCAAAGTTACCATCAATGTCTTCTTCTTTAACGGGTGGCATAGTGGTTAAAAGGTTGGCTGGAATGGCAGTGTTGATAAAGGCGGAGTCTTCGGGGTGATATTTGCGCAAACTGGCCACTTTCACAGCAAGTTTTTTTAGCGTATTGTCGCGGTCTTCTTCTAGTGAAAAAATGATTGTTTTTTTAAAATCAACATCGGCTATAAGCCTTTCCGAAGGGGCCACCACATGCAGGTTGGTAGCAATAACCCCTTTTTTGTTTATAATAAACCCGGTGCCGTAGGTGTACCCAGCTTTTTGTTTTGCCTCATTTTCATCAAACGTCAGGTCGGAATAAGCTCCATCGTCATCATCTTCAAAAACATGGGTAAAGTATGCAGCGGTATTGTCGTCAAAAGTTACCTTGAAAAAACTTTTGTTTTTAACAAGCACAACATTCTTCTTAAATTTTTCGAATATTTCGCCGGCAGACAGCTTTTCCAGTGGCTGCTTATTTTTATTGGTGCAAGCGGGCAAGAAAAACAGGACAAATAACAAGGCTCCGGGGCTAAAAAATATCTTTTTCATTAAGTGTTCAAATCTTATAAAGGGTTGGCTAATACGGGTATCCGCGTATAAATTAACAAGCTAATGTAAGGGCTTTGGCTAAATACCAGCGTATGGCAGTAATAAGCTTTTATTATCTCTCCCGCTCATCATCCGGCCTGCCCACTATGCCCTCAATAAGCGAGGTTACAAACGATAGCAACAAACTAAACCACAAGGCGGCCCAGTTGTTGGCTACGTGAAAACCGGGCACAATTTCGGAGGCCCATTTTATAATTACGATGTTGATGATGAGTAAAAAAAGCCCCAGGGTTAGTATGGTAATGGGGATGGTAAAAATAACCAGCAATGGCTTTATAAACCCATTTAACAGGGCCAGTACCAATGCCAGTAAAATGGCAGTAATGCTGTTGTTAATACTAACGCCAGGTAACAACCACGATGCTATTAATGCGGCAACGGCAGTAATAAGTATTTTACCAATAAAACGGCCCATATATGTAGGTTTTATAAATTTTGCCACAAACATTTTACCCCATAACAGCACAAACGCCTAGCAATTACATTTAACCTTTGCTTGTACCGTAAAAATATTACACAACTGTAAGTTCGTAAAAATCTTCCGGGTTAAGATATTTTTTTGCCAGTTGCTGTAATTCTTCGGCACTAACGGTGCGTATGGCATCCAGTGCTTTGTAAAAATAATCACCCGTTAAGCCATTCAGTATATAGTTTTTCCACCTGGCAATTATCTGGAAGGGGCCATCCAAATCGCCGAGGATACTGCCCATCATATAGTTGCGCACCAGCCTAAGCTCTTCATCATCCACAAGCTCCTCACGCAAAATTTTCATCTCCTTGTAAATTTCCTCAATGGTGGCGGTGCTAACATCGCGGCCAGCCTCGGTGCTTATCAGCCAGGCGGTATCGTGTATATGGTTTTGCAGGTAGCTGTGTATGCCGTAAGTGTAACCTTTATCTTCCCGTATATTGCTCATTAACCTGCTGCCAAAATAGCCCCCGAAAATATTGTTTAGCACCTGTGTTTTTGTAAAATCGGGGTGGTGCCTGTTGGGGAAGGGGCGCGCTATGCGTATAGCGGCCTGCACGCCATTGGCATCGTTAATAATGTTGTATTTTTTTTCTGCGGCAGGCTGCGGCTGGTGCTGCACATTGGCCAGTATGGTTTTGTTTAGCGGTAACTGGCCAAAAGCACTGTTTAACTGCTGCTGAATATTAGCAGGCAGTTTACCGGCTACAAACAGAATGGCATTGCCTGCAGTATAGTATTTGTGGTAGTAAGCCAGCAGTTCTTCCTGTTGTAGGGCATCGTACTCCGCTGCACTGGTGTATTTGCCATAAGGGTGGTTTTTGCCGTACACATATTCATCAATAAAACGGTTGGCTACAAAGTCGCCCTTTTTAAGGTTTACGGCCAGACGTTGCTTTTGGTTTTGCTTGTAAATAGCCAGCTCTTTTTCAGGCATAGTGCTTTCGGTAAGCAGTTCGGCCATTACGGGCAGCAGGTGCGGCAGGTGCTTGCCAAGGCTGTGCAGGGTAAGCGTGGCTGTTTCGTTAAAGCAGCTACGGTTAAGGTAAGCCCCGTAAAATTCAAAATGCTCGTTTATAGCAAAGGCCGATTTTGTTTTGGTGCCATTCTTCAACAGGTGGTTAACCGTTCCGGCCACAATATTCTTTTCCTCGTACCAGTTGCCTGCATAAAATACCCACTCCACCATTACCACTTCTTCTGCGCCTGCATCTACTGCATATACCTGTACCCCATTATCAAGGGTAAAGTTGGTGTAAGGTTTTAGCTGTATATCAAGGTCAACGGCTTCGTGTATGGCTGGTTCAACGCTCCTGTTTAGCATATCCTGTTTAATTAAGGGTGCAAAAGTACGCCAACGGAGTGAAAGCGTGAAGTAGCGGTAAAGTTATAATGCCCGGCAGGCACAAGCGGCAAAAAAATTGGTGTTATGATACAATAATTGAATAAAGATTTTAAGGAGCAGATTGATTGAATTGCTGCAAGAAAAAGAACGGCAGCCAAAGCCTGTTACCATGTCAATAAAGATGCTTCTTCCCATATTGCGAATGATAAGGGGTAACGCCGCTATTCGTACCGCAGTGCATCAATTGGGTCAAGCCTGGATGCTTTTTGTGCCGGGTAATAACCAAAAAACACCCCGGTTACCACGCATACTACAAACGAAATTATGATAGATGACTGCGTTACCAGCGTAGGCCATTTAAGCAGTGTGGTAACCATGCTGGACGAAGTAATGCCCAGCACCACGCCAATAATGCCACCGGTGATGCTTATAAGGATGGCTTCAATTAAAAACTGCATCAGTATATCCCTTCCCCTGGCACCTATGGCCATGCGCAGGCCAATTTCGCGCGTGCGTTCGGTTACAGAAACATACATAATGTTCATAATGCCAATACCCCCCACCACCAACGATATGCCTGCAATAACCGCCAGCAGCACCGTTAATAACTGGCTGGTGGAGCTGAAGGTGCTTATCAGTTCCTCCTGCGTGCGTACTGCAAAATCATCATCGTCGCCGGTTTTAAGTTTGTGCGATTGCCGCAATATTTGCGATACTTCGGTTGCCGCCGCACTTGTTGAGTTTTCGTCTATGGCAGAGGCATAAATGTTCTGAAACCAGGTAATGGCTAAAAATCTTTTTTGCACCGTGGTATAAGGGGCTATGATAATATCGTCCTGGTCCTGCCCAAAAGCATTCTCGCCTTTTTTACTAAGGATGCCTATTATTTTAAGCGGAATGGTTTTGAACCTTATTATTTTACCCATCGGGTTTTCCCCATTGGGAAAAAGATTGCTTACCACTGTTTGCCCAAGCAGGCAAACCTTGGCAGATGTTGTAACCTCTTTATCGCTAAACACCAAGCCATCGCTAAGGGGCCAACTGCGTATATCCAGGTATTCGGGGCTTACCCCCTGCAATGTGGTAGACCAGTTATAGGCGGCGTTTATTACCTGCCCGCGCGAGGAAACTGCGGGCGATATGGCATTAAGGTGCTGTGCCTGCTTTTGCAGGGCTTTAATATCATCTTCGGTTAAAATTTGCAGGGTGCTGGCATCAAGGCGCACGCCGCCGGTTACATTGCTGTTGGGCCTTATGGTTATCATGTTACTGCCCATGGCACCTATCTGGTCCTGTATGCTTTTTTTAGAACCCTGCCCAATGGCTACCATGGCTATTACAGCCCCAACCCCTATTATTATGCCAAGCATGGTAAGAAAAGCCCTCAGCTTGTTACGCTGCAGCGCTTTTAACGACAGGCTTATAAGGCTTATAATATTCATATATTCTTTTTAATAATCATCCCCCGTTGGCAATGATTGTAATACATTTTTGGCTGAGCGAACGTTATCGTTATGGCTGTCTTTTATCAGCCTGCCATCTTTAAGGGTTAATGTTCTGCTGCTGAAAGTAGCTATATCCGGCTCGTGCGTTACAAACACAATGGTTTTGTTTTGGGTGGTGTTAAGCTCCTGCATCAGCGCCATTATACCATAGGATGTTCGTGAATCAAGGTTGCCGGTAGCTTCATCGGCCAGTATCATTACCGGCTCGTTTACCAGGGCCCTTGCAATGGCCACACGTTGCTGCTGCCCACCCGATAGCTGGTTGGGTGTATGATAAAGCCTGTCTGCAAGCTTAACGGCTTCAAGCGCCTGTATGGCTTTTTCCTTTCTTTGTTTGGATGTTACCGTGTTGTTGTATAAAAGCGGCAGTTCCACATTTTCCAATGCTGATGTTCTCGGCAGCAGGTTATACGATTGAAACACAAAACCTATCTTTCTGTTACGTAAACGGGCCAGCTCATCTTTGCCAAGCATTTTAACATTTGTGCCATCCAGTATATAATCCCCGCCGCTTGGCTTATCAAGGCAGCCCAAAATATTAAGCAGGGTTGTTTTGCCACTGCCGCTGCTGCCCATTATGGTAACAAACTCGCCCGTGTTTATGGTAAAACTTAACCCTTTAAGCGCATGCACCGTTTCCGAGCCTGTAATAAACTCGCGCTTCAGGTCTTTTATATCAAGAATAATGTTGCCCATAACTTTTTCATTCATCAATAAATAAATCACCTGTTTCACCCACTATGCGTTGAAAAGGCAAATGTGCCCCCGCCACCTAAGGCCTTCTGTTACCGCCGCCGCTGCGCTGCGGCATAAAAGGGCTTCGCGTTGCAGCGGCTGCGGCTTGCTTTTTATTGGTGCTGCTCAATTGTTCCGTTCCTGTAACTACATCATCATTTGCTGTTAACCCCTGCAACACTTCTGCGTTGGCATCATCGTTCAAGCCGGTGTATATCTTTTTTTGGCGTATGGTATCGCCGGTTTTTAGCCATATAAAAGCGGCCTGTGCGGTTGAGTCTGCCGGTTTAATGTGTTTTGTACCAGCTATACTTGCCTGGGTATTTTTACCTGTACTACTTTTTTTGTAGCTGCTCCTGCCCAGTATTATATAGTTTTTAAGCAGGACAGAATCGGGCTTGAACGAGAGTGCTTTAACAGGGATAAGCAGTGCATTTTTATTTTCTTTGGTAATAATGGTTACACTGGCCGTCATGCCCGGCTTAAGCTTCATATCGTTATTAGCGGCATTTATTAAGGTAGTATAGGTAACCACGTTGGAAGAAACTTTGGGGTTGAGCAGTATTTTTTGTACCGTACCCTCAAACACATCGTTGGGAAAAGCATCAACGGTAAAAGTTACGTTCTGGCCCGTCGTAACATTGCCTATATCGGCCTCATCCACGGCTGCCTGTACCTGCATTTTTGTAAGGTCGTTCGCAATAATAAACAGGGTAGGGGTATTAAAACTGGCGGCCACTGTTTGGCCCACACTCACATCGCGCGTTAATACAGTGCCATCAATGGGCGAATAAATATCAGTATACGACAGGTT